>CAVHUZ010000015.1:608-42487 GCA_963639545.1 Bacteroidaceae bacterium | reverse complement strand
TTACGGTGCTTTGCTATAATGATTTGAGCTTTACCACGCAAATCATTTCCGTTATTATCTTGGTAGATACGATAATACTCGGGACGATGAACGAATAGCACCATATCGGCATCTTGCTCAATAGCACCCGACTCACGTAAGTCGCTCAACTGAGGGCGCTTACCTTCCAATCCGTCTCGCTTCTCTGTATCACGGTTAAGCTGTGAAAGCGCCAAGATAGGAATATCTAGTTCCTTTGCCAATCCCTTGAGCGAACGCGAGATGGTAGAAACCTCTTCTTGGCGGCTATTGAACCGCATACCATTGGCATTCATTAGCTGTAGATAGTCAATCATTAATAGTTGTATATCGTGCTCGTGCTTAAGGCGACGTGCTTTGGTACGTAGTTCAAAGATTGACAGACCTGGCGTATCGTCTATATATAAAGGTGCACCATCTAGCTTTCGAATATTTTTATCGAATCTATCCCATTCATCTGGCGAAAGTTGACCATTGAGGATTTTACTACCAGGCACTTCACAAACATTCGATATCAGACGATTTACCAACTGTAAGTTGTTCATCTCAAGCGAAAAGAATGCAATGGGTTTTCTATAATCCACGGCAATATTTTTGGCTATACTCAGAGCAAACGATGTCTTACCCATGGCAGGACGACCAGCTATGATAACAAGATCAGAGCTTTGCCATCCAGCAGTCACCTCATCTAGTTTGGTAAATCCACTAGGCACACCCGTCAGTCCACCTTTATTACTAGAAGCCTTTAAAAGAATCTCGTGGGCTTTAGCTACAATAGGGTCAATCTGTTGATAGTCTTGCACCATATTGCGTTGCGAAAGTTCGAAAAGTGTTCCTTGTGCACGTTGCAACAAATCATCTACATCAACAGTATCATCATAAGCATCCGTTTCTATCATCGATGCTATATGGATTAGCTGTCGTGCCATATACTTTTGTTGAAGCAAATGGGCATGATATTCTATATGTGCTGACGAAGCCACATGAGAGCTGAGTTCTACTACATAAGCGGGGCCACCGACGTTTTCTATTTCACCTTCATGCTTCAACTCTTCCGTAACCGTCATGATGTCAACAGGCTTTTCTTCCATGTTCAATGTCTGAATAGCCTTATACACCTTTTGGTTACGCGCCTCATAGAATGTTTCAGGGTGTAGAATCTCAGACACCACAGTGAAAGCGTCTTTATCAATCATAAGAGCACCAAGCACAACGCGTTCGATATCTACGGCTTGCGGTGCCAAATGTCCAAACGTGTTATCTATTGGAGTTTTTGACTTAGTTGATCTACTTCTTGTATTATTTGGCATATCTATTCTATTACTGATTTATAAGTTTAAGAGCATCTATCATAAGTTGACAATCCGTTGGCTCTATATTATATTGTGACAGAAGTCTTTGGTCTTTATATATTTCTCGTGCTACAAAGTCAAAGTCGTTAATCGATACTAACAAACGATGCGTTTCTGCAAGATTGCCTTGTGCCCAATAGCAATATGCCGCATTCAGTTTATCCTCTTTCTTGGAGTCGGTTGCTATTAGAAGATTTTGGTAATATTTCTCTGCTTTTTGCGGTTGCCCGTCATTAAGCAAACTCCATGCAAGCACACGTTGGGTTAGAGATTCTTCGGGATACTTGTAATAGATTTCATAGGATTGCTTCACTGCTTGATCTGTTTTCCCTATATGTATGTAAGCCAAACACTTATTGAGCATGGTATGAAGCGTTGGTTGTTCATCGTTTATCTGATCATAACAAGCGCTGGCTAGCTCATAACGCTTACTATCCATTGCCACCTTTGCCAACAGTTGAAGTATCCGCACATTAGCAGACATTGTCTTTAGCGCATTCTGTAATAAACCTATTGCACATTCATAATCATTGGAATGATAATAATAACTTCCCATAACTATAACCCAAGATTCTGATTGTGGTATCTTATCCGAAGGCACAGTTCGCAATAGCACACCTAGCTCTTGGTACATCTGCTTACGTAATAGGAATTGTGCTAGGCGCAACTTAAATCTATTGAAATCAGTTCCAAAGAATATTGGTATATTGAGGAATCGCTTCTCTGCCGCTATACCATTGGAAAGTGGTGACAATAGATCCGCACGCTTAGAATAAAGATTAAAGAAGCGGTACATATCTTGAAGGTAAAGGCGGCGTATCGTAGCCGAGTTCTCTTCCTTTTTTAATGTCAAATCCACCATGGAAGGAATACCTTTATCGTCTATCAATTGTTTAGCCTCACTAGGCAAACGATCAAACACATGTCCCAATCCTAATACCATAGAATATTTGTCGCTATCGCAAAACAAGCCATTAGCAAAGAACACCTCAAAGATCTGAGTGTTAGGTAGTTTATCTTTTGCACCTTCCAAGGCTGGATGATGAAAACTAAAAGGAACAAACCAATGTGCTATCTGATTAAAGAATGGGAACTTCTTCATATGTGAAAAGCCGCCAAAATTGATATCTGCCCCAGCCTTTTCCATTTCCTTGAGCCGTTGAAAGTTTTGTTCCATACGCTCCATAGCTTCTTCTTCCGCATTAGGGTGTAGGATATTCTTCAAGGCATCTTCTTCATTTTCATGAATTCCATAATCGCTGATACGCAGTTGTGATTGCTTAAGCAGATTAGGCATCAATTCATTTTCGATTTTAGCTTTATCTGCTTCTGCATTGGTACAGAGATACATCTGTTCTTGCAACTCGAGCAGTTCCTTGCAGGTATCCTCATCTGCAAGTGCTGTAGCAAGGATATCCGTCTGTCTTGTGAAGAATTGTCCTTGCTCGCTAAGAGAGATGGCCCACCCCACGAGCGCTCTTTGGCGAAGCTTTTCATTTTCTGATTGACAATATATATGATAAAGCGTCAACCATTTGCGCTCATCATACACATACATATTAGCCAATGTCAACGCACTCACCAACAACAGGCTATCATCGGCTTCTATCATTGGCGAAAGCAATAGTTGGCCATAGAAGTTCGCGTCTTGCTCTGTCCATTGCAACGATATAAAGAGGGCGCAGAACAAGCGTACCATAAACTTCTCATGCCGAGCAAACAATTCAGTGTATTTGGCTTTCTGTTCAGCTTCAGAAGATAAGGAACAGATAGCTAAATCAGCAACATAACTCTCTAGCACATTGCTGATAAAGTCATGACTGCGGTTCAGCATCGCATCCGTGCGAAAAGCCTCCACATAGGCATCTATATGCTTACATCTCCATGAAATAAGTACATCTGCCGTTATGCTATACAGGTCATGGAGCATTTTGTTATAGAGTTTATGACGATCAGGGTCCTCGTACCCCTTAATCATATACTTCAGCAACGTAGTATATGTATCTACTATAGACGCAAACTCCTCTGCATGGACAAGCGAAGGATTATCTTTATAGATAGGGGTAAGCAATTCAATTGCCTCCTCCATCTTACCTCCAAAGATGGCAGATTCTACCCGTAAAAGAATTTCCTCAGTTTTCATAATGCTTTGATAGGATAAACGTTGTTATCTACTGATGCAAAATGGATCTTTGGTAGATTCATAATCGTATTGCTACTTGCGTTGAGATATTTAGATATCAAGTCGCTATAGTACACCAAGCCGCGTTTATTGATTAGTTCCACTGCTTTGTTATAAGCTTGTACAAACTCTTTCATCTGTTGCTCACTATGAGGAAGTTTATTCAGGCTTTCTGCATTATATGCGAATACCCCAGCATTAGCAGGCACATCGCTAGACGAGTACCATTTCTTATGACCGGCTAACCGTGCTTGCGTTGCATAGGGTTCGGTGAGCCAAGCCGCATCTATCTCATTATTATTTAGCATACGCATACGGATATCCACATCATTAATTTGCACAGGGAGAATATGCTTCTTGGTCTTGGCTTTTTTGATGACATGATTCGTAAGTCGATCCGTTATAGAAAAGCGTGTCATGGCTATAATCTTATCACCCAACTGAGAGAGTGAATCTATCTTTTCCGTCTTGTTGACATATAGGTCCCAATAAGCATTGGTTGACGTAAGATAGCGCAGGTAAGTTCCTTTAGATTTAAGATAATTGACTCTTACTTGATCACTCACACTTACTGTTACACCTCCGCCTACAATGGCAGTATCACAATCCATTTGAGAGGTAAACTTAACATAACGTATATCAGCATGCGCCGTATCATAAAGCATACTGTCACACATCAGATATATCGGTAAGCAATCGAGCGTTGGCAACACCCCCACCTTCAATGCATCGTGATAAGCCTTTCTCTCTGCTTTTTCTTTCTCCTTGATTGCTTGTTCCTTTGCTTTTTGGCTTGGACCACATGAAAGCATACTTGCTGCGATTATACAGCAAAGTAGTATGTGGCTGAGAATGGATTTATTTCGTCGAAATGGGATTCGTATCATTGTTGCTAAACTTCAAATCTGATTGCAGTTTCTCGTTCTTTACTAGATTAGTTTTTATACCTCGTTAATCTTTAAAATAATACGAGGCATATGTCTTTGGCTTATATGGCGGTTTGGGTCTGCGTCCTTGTTGTATGTCATGATAGAGATTCCAAGCCTCTACATAATATCTAGGCATCGGCTCATTTGTCCGATAATACATTGGAAGATAATGAGCAAAACGTTTGAGGTCACGATTGAGCAAACAAGCACACAACTGATAATTAGCACTTTGCCTTGTCACTTTTATGAGCAAACTATCGGGCATGAGCAGAGAGTGTACACTCGCAGAAGGACGCATCACATCAGCGTCACCCACTAGATGGTAGCAGAACAGGCTATCACCTAGTTTCTGTCTTCTAGCTAAGGCGTAGATGGTCATCATAGAGGCAACCGAGTCAGTATGTTGCATACGTGCAGATACTTGCAAAGCTTCTGCGTACTGTCGCTTGTCTATCAAGTGTTCCATCTTTGCTTTTAGATGGAAATGTTTATCCGAATTGCCTAGCAAGCCCACAAGAAGCACGATGAGCATCAGTTCTCCTATGTTAATCCAAAAGATCTGAGACAGGATGCTTTGTTTGCGCTCTTCGGGTTCGTATGCTTGATAGCGTTTGGCTTGGTAGATTATATAGAAGGCAACAACCAAGAGAAGAGGGAACGTCCATGTCCAACTTTTCATAGACAATTGTTGACTTACATCCGAGCTAATGCTCGTGACCAGAGCTAACAATAGTGCCGATGGTAGATAGGTCAAAGCCATCGTTCGTTTATGTATCTGCACATAATGTTGGATAAACATCTGTAGCAGTTGTAGCACAAGCGTGATCAGTATGGCCCCAACCAATGGTACATAATGAGTCTGTCCTCCTGATGCTAAGAATTGAGTTACCACCATTACATCTGGTTGATAACAATACAAATAGCAAAAAGAGAACAGACTAAAGAATAACGCAAGTATCAGCTGCGTAAGGCTTTTGTTCATTTCTTCTTTTTATTTTCTCTAGGCTGCAAGCGTAACACCACCGCAGAACGTGCAGGGATATATAGTTTCAGCCATTCTTTACCATCCTTCTTATATAGAGGATCAAAACAAGTGAGGTGTTCCACCGAGTCGTCCGCAAAACCGAACCCACCAAACTGGCGTGCATCCGTATTGAGCACTACACGATAAGAACCTTTCTTTACTAAGAAACCGTAATCGGTATATGAACGCGTGGGAGAGAAATTGAACACAAAGACTAGGTGTCCACGCTGGAAAGCTAGGATTTGGTCTCCATCATTGTGCCAAATTTCTTGCAAAGGCGTCTGATTGAATTTGGGTTCCTCCTTAATCACAGCGAGCATCTGCTGATCAAAGTCGCCTAGATAATGATAACATAGGTCTTTGTTATCCACCAAGTTCCACTGACGACGAGCATACTTGTAGCTCCAATCATTACCCTCACGTGGGAAGTCGATCCATTCAGGGTGTCCAAACTCGTTACCCATAAAGTTCAGATAGCCGCCATTGATAGCACCAAGCGTAACTAGCCTAATCATCTTGTGAAGGGCAATACCGCGGTGCACCATATCGTTTTCATCACCTTTCTTAAAGTGATAGTACATATCTGCATCTATAAGGCGGAAGATGATAGTTTTGTCTCCTACCAACGCTTGATCATGGCTTTCACAATAAGAGATCGTCTTCTCGTCTGAACGACGATTCTTTACTTCCCAAAAGATGCTGCTTGGTTTCCAATTCTCATCGGGTTGTTCTTTGATAGTCTTAATCCAATAATCAGGAATATTCATTGCCATTCGATAGTCGAAGCCATAACCGCCATCCTCAAACTTAGCCGCAAGGCCAGGCATGCCCGAAACCTCTTCTGCAATGGTGATAGCATTCTTGTTTACCTCATGAATCAAGCAGTTGGCCAAGGTCAGATAGCAGATAGCGTTGTCGTCTTGATGACCATTGAAGTAGTCACCATAATTGACGAAGGCCTCACCCAAGCCATGACTATAATAGAGCATGGATGTCACACCATCAAATCTGAATCCGTCAAAGTGGAACTCCTTCAACCAATATTTACAATTGGAAAGCAAGAAATGAATCACATCGTCCTTGCCATAATCAAAGCAGAGGCTATCCCAAGCTGGATGCTCATGACGATCACCAGAATAGAAATATTGATTGGGATCTCCCGCTAGGTTTCCTAATCCTTCCACTTCGTTCTTTACGGCATGCGAGTGAACGATATCCATAATCACAGCAATACCATTTTGATGAGCCTCATCTATCAGCTCCTTTAGTTCTTCAGGTGTTCCGAACCTACTACTTGGCGCAAAGAAGCTACTAACATGATAGCCGAACGAACCATAATAGGGATGTTCCTGAATAGCCATTATCTGTATGGCATTGTACCCATCCTTGATAACACGTGGCAACACATGGGTTCTAAACTCAGCGTAGGTACCCACCTTCTCGGCATCTTGTCCCATACCGATATGGCATTCGTAGATGAGCAATGGCGTTGTTGAAGGCTTAAAGCTTCGTTTCTTCCAAATATATTTTTGTTCTGGACACCATACCTGAGCAGAGAATATCTTGGTTTGCTCATCCTGAGTTACGCGCTGAGCCCATGCGGGAATACGTTCACCCTCTCCCCCATTCCATTTCACATGCATCTTATAGAGTTGCGCATGTTTCATGTATGACTCGGGCACTACAAGTTCCCAATTACCAGTACCTTCAATGCGCTTACATGCATATTCCTCACGCTCTTCCCAGTTATTAAAGTCACCCACTAAGTAGATAGCGGTTGCGTTAGGTGCCCATTCTCTGAAGATCCATTTCTTACCTTCCTTATGCAATCCATAATATTCATAACCATTGGCAAAGTCAGAAAGCGTCTGCTTACCTTGCCGTGTGAGTTGTTGTTTTTTCCACACAGCATGATTATGTCTTCCTGTGATTGCATCCTCATAAGGTTCCAGATATGGATCATTAGCCACAATACCGATATGGCTGACAGGTGTTTGTGCTGCTACTTTGCTGCACTTATTTATTTTGGAAGTATCTACCTTCTCTTTCGTTGCACTTGTTCTAGGTTTCTTTGTTGTCATAGGTCTGAGTATAATATATTTGTGTCTTTATTATGCGTTTTATTGCTGATGGCGTATTCCATTCTCATAATAGCCCGAAGCCGTAATTTCGCCAGCAGTATTACGTTCAACAAACTTCCCATCACGAACATCGTCACGGTAGCTACCTTCAAATCGGACTCCATTCTTATCCTCTTCGATTGCTTGGCCATTACGTTCGCCTTTATGGAATGCCCCTTTAAACTTACTGCCATCATTATAGTGGATGGTAACGACACCTTCCATCTTACCATCTTTGAATTGTCCTTCAAAAACGCCCTGATTACGTTTAGTTAATATTCCTTGTCCGTTTTCTTGATCGTTGGACCAATTTCCAACATATTTATCGCCGTTCTTCCATGACATTGTACCTTCTCCAGAACGCTTACCTTTGAGGAAATGACCAGAATAGCAATCGCCATTCTTATACTTGAAGATACCCGCTCCCGTACGTTCACCATCTACATACTGACCTTCATATGTATCTCCATCCTTATATTTGTAGATACCACGACCATTCTGCAAATCGTTCTTCCAATCTCCATCATATTCGTCGCCATCTCCGTAGATATAGATTCCTTTTCCTTCTTTAAGGTTATTGACCCAATCGCCACTATATGAAGCGCCATTATTCCAATCAAACCGACCATGGCCATTTTTCATATCATCAATCCAATTCCCTTGATAGAAAGCGCCATTAGCGAACGTGTAGCGACCTTCACCATTGCGTTTATCATGGCTCCACATACCCTCATAGACGTCACCATTGTAGTAGATCATCTTTCCTTGGCCGTGTTGGTAGTCACGATACCACATGCCTTCATAACGATTTCCATTCATAAAGAAATAAGTTCCCCGACCATGTTGCTGGTCTTGAAACCATATTCCTTGATACTTTTCGCCATCAGCAAAGGAATAAGTACCTTGCCCTTGACGCTTTCCTTTTACATATTCGCCTACGTAAGTATCACCATTCTTGTACTGGGTTTTTCCTTTCCCATTTGGCTTACCATGTGACAATTCGCCCGTATATTTGCCTCCGTCCTTTGTTGTCGTTGAACCCACCACTACATTTTGTGCGCTGAGCGAGCCGACGAAGAAGGTAGATATAGTTAATATGAATATTTTATATAGAATATTTCTGCAACGCATTATTCAAAAGAAAGTTTTGGTACAATGCAAAGTTAAGTAAATTATATCTTACTAGCAAATTCAATAACTTTTTTTATAAAACCATTCTTTCGCCCTCCTTATTGATTTCTTTTTATGACAAATCTTCGTTTTCATTCTAACCATTACCCCGATCATAACGCAGATATGCTACACCACTAGTCAGATAACGTTGCATCAGTTTCACTCAAAGCCTTTCTCTATTATACCAAACTAGCAAAACGTTTCAGCACGCTATCTGCTTGCTCCTTAACATAAGCCTCTGACAGGTTGTCTTTATCAAGAAAAGAAGATACATCTATCTGTAATCCGCGAAAAGACAAACGATCCTTAAAGAAAGGTAGGCTTTCAGTCAAACGACCATTTAGTGCAATATAATAAGGTATCTTAATGCGTTCTTCATATTCAAGAAAGAACTTCTTCACGCTATCATCTACATCATTGATACTGAACGTGATCCAATCTAGATGGCCTGCATACTGCACTAAGGATGCCACATCTTTGTTTTCTGACAGATTCAGGCGTGTTGCGATGCTCAGTTTTGGACGCAAATCGGGCACAATTGTCCTTCGGAGGTTATCTACCAATGCTACCGTAGGCATGTAACATAGCTCCACTGCAGACAATCTATAATCCACCACAGTGGTAACAACTGTTTGAGGTAACACGCCATCAAAGCTTCCCATTAAGCCTGGCTTACTGCTACTAGCGTCGGACAAATCGATTGAGGGTCTATCTGGAATAATTCCCGCATTAAACCGAAGGGGTCTAATGCGGTTTTGGCTATCCGATAAGAAATCAAGCCCTAGATAGACTGTGTCGCTATCTAGCAAACTAGACAATATTGTCTGATTATATATCCCATTAAAAATGATTTCCATATGTTATATAACGAATTAGTCTTATGCAAAGGTAAAGCATTTATATGGATTAATGGAGAATGAAATAAATAAGTTTATAAATTTTCGGCTTCGCTTATACAATAACCTTTCATATGTTGCGTTTAGATATTAGAACAACAACAAAAAAGTCAAATGCTACCGCCTATGAATATATTTACTCAAGAAAAACTTACGCCAGCAGAACGCACGATTAAGTTTATCAAACAGATGGCTTATACCTATCGGGTTATAACCATCAAAGGAAAGACCATTCCTTACAATCTCAATTAAACGATATGAGCATTCTGATTTCTCCTTCCTTGTTGTCAGCCAACTTCCTCGACCTAAGAGAAGAGATTGAGATGATCAATCAAAGTGAAGCCGACTGGCTACATATGGACGTAATGGATGGGGTCTTTGTACCAAATATCTCGTTTGGATTTCCCATTATTAAGACTGTTTCATCGATCTGCAACAAGCCTTTAGACGTACATCTGATGATTGTACATCCTGAGCGTTATATCCAACAGGTGGCAGACGCCGGGGCAATGATGATGAATATACATGTCGAAGCCGCCAATCATCTACACCGAACCATCGAAGACATACACAAGACTGGAATGAAAGCTGGCATAACGCTAAATCCATCTACCCCACTCTGTCAGATCGAAGAGGTTATAAACGACGTGGATATGGTACTATTAATGGGTGTCAACCCTGGCTTTGGTGGTCAGAAGTTTATAGAACATACCATTGATAAGGTGACAAGACTCAAGGAACTCATCACAATGACTGATAGCCACGCCTTGATTGAGGTGGATGGTGGCGTACAAGCCGAAACCGCCCCACGCCTAGTCAGCGCAGGTGTAGATATTTTGGTCAGTGGCAGTTATGTCTTCAAATCAATCGACCCTATCTCTACCATCAGTGCCCTCAAAAAGCTCAGTATCTATTCCGTTGGACGTTAAAGCACTTAAAGGTCTCCATCATTAAGCTAGTTCTAGCATGATGTGGTGCTCCTTTGCTATTCTTCGCATATTAAGGATAGCATAGCGCATACGGCCAAGACTGGTATTGATACTCACACCTGTCGTTTCAGCAATCTCCTTAAAGGACATCTGCTGATAGAAGCGCATATACACCACTTCTCTTTGTGGAGCAGGTAGCTGGTTCATAATGCGTTTAACATCGGCTAGTACTTGGGTATTGATAAAGTCTTTCTCACGATTACTTTCCACAAGATCGTATCCACCGACGTTGGACAAGTCGTTTTCGTTTGACGCATCTACTAGACCTTGCTGGCGTTGTTCGCGATACCAGTCCATAATGGCATTATGCGCGATACGCATCAACCATGCACCAAACTTTCCGCTTGGCGAATATTTTCTTTGTTGCAGTTTGCTAATAACCTTAAAGAACGTTTCTTGGAATATATCATTAGCAACCTCATGATCATGTACCATGAAGACGATATATGCAAACAACTTTTGTTGGTTTCGATCAAGCAAACAGTCAAACGCTCTATTGCTCCCATTGATGTAACACAGAGCCAGTTCTTCGTCTGACATCCTATCCAAATGCTTCATTTCTAAACTTAGTGTCATCTAAATTTCTTTTTCTATTAAGTAGAATTATTTCGATAGGCGTTATATTTTATTTACTTTAGATACTGCAAAAGTATATATTTTTAAACTTAACACCAAAGCTTTTCACAAATATTTATCTATTTGGCCATATTATTGCACGTTTCAACGAGCAAAGCATTAGCCGTTTCCTCGTATCGAATAACAATATCTTGATACGTCAATCGATATGAGGATAAGAAAATGAACGGGATTATCCAACAAAATCAGTACCTTTGCTTATAGTTTTCGTTTAGATGAAACAAAGAACCAAAACAGAAGATATTGTCAGCTTATAGGATGAAACATTTAATATTGGTATTTATTGGAGGTGGCACGGGAAGTGTGTTGCGCTACATTGTAGGAAAAAGCTTAAGTTCGATAACCTACCCTTTAGGAACGTTCATCGTGAATATTGTCGGTTGCTTCCTTATCGGTCTATTGGGAACATGGATTGTTCGCAACAACCTATCCTCTGACCTTCGTTTACTTTTGATTGTGGGGCTTTGTGGTGGTTTCACTACTTTCTCCACATTCAGCAACGAAGCCTTGATCTATATAAGAAACGGTCAAACGCTATTAAGCCTTATATACATTATAAGTAGCATAGCATTAGGACTAATAGCAGCATATATTGGAACAAAGCTGATATAGAGCTATTAGGTACTAGTATGAATCGCTTATCATGTCATTGAGTATCATTTTGTCTAATGATCTGTATGTAACGCCTTCCTAAAAGAAGTCATTCTAGAATCAAGATTAAATTATTTTTTGTACAAAAACAATTTAATTCTAACAGAAAATTAATTTATTTCTTTTTCTATTTGCTTTCTTGATAATCTATAAAAGCTATGGGATGGACGTACAAACGGACTCTAATAGTAAGTGGAGTTGGCTTCTTCAGATGTGTAATCTACACTGAAATAGCTTTCAAGTTCATGTCTAGCTTGAGCGTCAATAGAGGTAAGATCTTTCACGATATGCCCTTTCTCCATCAACAACACGCGCGTACTGATATCTATGGTGTGCTGCAGATTATGACTCGAAACCAAAATGGTGAGATTCAACTTTTGATTGAGTTCCACTAAGCAATGCTTCAAGATATTTTGGCCTTTCGGGTCAAGATAGTTGAAAGGCTCGTCCAGGATAAGCAATTGGTTTTTAGGAAGAAATGTAGCAATGATACCAATCTTTTGTTTGTTACCAGCCGAGAAATCACGGATATACTTCTTTTGACCGAGTATCTCTTCGTTCATTAAATCCTTATATCTATCGAGTTTGTCATATAGATTCTTACGGGAGATATGATGCACGTCTGCCAAGAACTCAAAATACTCTTCTGGTGTAAGAAAATCAATCAGAAAACTTTCGTCAAGGTAAGCACCGACGTACTGTTTCCAGCCCTCAGAGGTTGAAGAGAAGATGGAACATTCTGAATTTGTACCTTCTATAGACGAATCGGAAGGAATGGCTTCGCTAGAAATTGATGTTAAGGATGGCTTAAAACAATAATCAATATCTCCTGTCGTGGGATCTGTCAGATCCAACATCAAGCGGAAGAGTGTCGTTTTACCAGCACCATTATTACCAATCAAGCCTATTATTTCTCCTTGTCCAATAGACAAAGATGGGATATCTACGGCTGTCTTTTCGCCAAATTGTTTGGTGAGATTGCTTATCTGTATCATATATACAAAATAAGTCAAGCAGTTTATGCTATTGCATATTTACTGCTTGACTTTTAGGATTAGAATAAATTATTGGATATTGCTACCGTGGCAATTCTTGAATTTCTTACCACTACCACATGGACAAGGATCGTTAGGGCGAGGCATACGCTCTGCACGATAAGGCGTGTGGTTCACTTGCTGACTACCTTCTCGTGTATCTTGACTTGCTGCCTGAGCTTGAGCTTCGCGTTCTGCATCAAGATCCTCTTTCTGTTCTACATATCGTTGAGTATGCTCTTCAGGTGCAGCTTCTTGTACAGGTTCTTCCTGTTGCATCTCAGGAATCTGACCACGCATCAAGACACTAGCACAACGATTGTTCATATCGTCAATCATGTTGTCCCAAAGCTTCACACTCTCAAGTTTGAATACCAACAATGGATCTTTCTGCTCATAAGAAGCGTTCTGTACAGAGTGGCGTAGCTCATCTAGCTGACGTAGGTTCTCTTTCCAGTCGTCGTCAATGATGTGTAGCAAGATCACTTTTTCAAACTGTTTTACAACCGACTTAGCCTCTGAATCGTAAGCTTCCTTGAGGTTACATGGGATGTTGTAAACGCGTTGTCCGTCTGTAATTGGAACCATGATGCGCTCATAAAGGGCACCCTGAGTTTCGTACACTTGCTTGATGATAGGCCATGCCACTTGCTGAATGCGCTCAGTCTTACGTGTGAATGATTCCATTGCTGCCTGATAAGCACGCTCTTCTAGCTCGTCCTTAGCCATGGTGTTCAAATCGTTTTCTGAGAATGGGCACTCTGTAGCCAATATCTTCAAGAAGCCTTCTTGACATCCTTCGTAATCATTGTTTTCTATAAGATTGACCACGCGGTCCCAAATGATATTAGCGATATCCATTCCGATACGTTCACCCATGAGGGCGTGACGACGTTTCTCATAGATTACGGTACGCTGCTTGTTCATCACATCATCATATTCGAGCAAGCGCTTACGTATACCGAAGTTGTTTTCCTCTACCTTCTTCTGTGCACGCTCGATGCTGTTAGAGATCATCTGACTTTCGATACGTTCACCTTCTTCAAAGCCGAGACGATCCATCACTTTGGCAATACGCTCAGAACCGAACAAACGCATCAGCTTATCTTCAAGAGATACGTAGAATACTGATGAACCTGGGTCACCCTGACGACCGGCACGACCACGCAACTGACGGTCTACACGACGACTCTCATGACGCTCTGTACCAATGATGGCCAAACCGCCAGCGTCTTTTACCTCTTTAGTCAACTTGATATCGGTACCACGACCTGCCATATTGGTAGCGATGGTGACAGCACCTAACAAGCGTGTTTCGGTAGTAATCTCATCGGTGTACTCACTTTTCTCATCTTCCTTGAGTTGCTTAGCATGACGTTGAGCTGACACTTTATCAGTAAAGGCCTTTCCATCATTGCATACAAACACTGTTCCCATCTCGCTCTTACCAGCTGCAGCTACGATGTTGGCCTCCTTCTGGTGGAGCTTAGCATTCAGCACCTGGTGAGGAATGTGGCGCATATCAAGCATACGGCTCAACAACTCACTGATTTCAACTGACGTAGTACCCACCAAGCAAGGTCTACCTGAGGTACGCATTTCCTCAACCTCCTCAATCACAGCCGCGTATTTCTCACGTGCGGTCTTGTATACGCGATCTTGCAAGTCATGACGGAGCACAGGACGATTGGTAGGAATCTCCACTACATCCAGTTTATAGATATCCCAAAACTCACCAGCCTCAGTCACTGCAGTACCGGTCATACCTGACAACTTATGATACATACGGAAGTAGTTCTGTAGGGTGATGGTTGCAAAGGTTTGGGTTGCAGCCTCTACCTTGACATGTTCTTTGGCTTCAACTGCTTGATGAAGTCCATCACTCCAGCGACGTCCGTCCATGATACGACCAGTCTGCTCATCTACAATCTTCACCTCGCCATCAAGCACAACATACTCTTCGTCTTTATTGAACATGGTGTAGGCTTTCAGCAACTGTTGCAACGTATGAACACGTTCACTCTGTACACCATAATGTGCCATCATCTGATCTTTGCGATCAATGTATGTCTGCTCGTCTATGGCGTGGTCTTCTTTTTCTTTCTCAAGCAAAGACAATTCGGTGGTGATATCTGGCAAGACAAACAACTTATCATCGTTGACCTGCTGAGCTAGCCATGCTGCACCCTTATCTGTTAGATCACAAGAGTTCATCTTCTCCTCTGTTACAAAGTAAAGAGGCTGAACAGCTTTAGGCATTTCACGGTTGTTATTTGCCATGTAGAATTCTTCCGTCTTCAGCATTCCGCTCTTGATACCATCTTCAGAGAGATACTTGATGAGCGCCTTGTTCTTAGGAAGAGCCTTATAAGAACGATACAAAGCCAAGAAGCCTTCTTCAAGCAACTGTGACTTTTCTTTAGCGTCCTCTACCTTTGTGGCCTTATTGATCTTAGTACGCGCCTCGGCAAGTAGTTCGGTAGCTTGTTTGCGCTGTACCTCATAGAGTTTTTGTACCAATGGTTGATATTCCTCATACATCTGGTCATCACCTTTAGGAATAGGACCACTGATAATCAAAGGTGTACGGGCATCGTCGATAAGCACTGAGTCGACCTCATCGACAATAGCATAGTTGTGACGACGTTGTACAAGGTCGGCAGGTGAAACCGCCATGTTGTCACGCAAATAGTCGAAACCAAACTCGTTGTTCGTACCAAAGGTAATATCTGCTTGATATGCCTTACGGCGTTCAGGGGAGTTAGGACGATGCTTATCAATACAGTCTACTGACAAACCATTGAACTCATAGAGAGGGCCCATCCATTCAGAGTCACGCTTAGCAAGATAATCGTTAACGGTGACCATGTGAACACCATTACCTGTCAATGCGTTCAAGAATACTGGAAGCGTAGCAACGAGGGTCTTACCTTCACCAGTGGCCATCTCGGCAATCTTACCTTGATGCAAAACCACACCACCAAAGAGCTGAACATCATAGTGAACCATTTCCCATTTGAGGTCATTGCCACCTGCAGTCCAGTGGTTATGATAGTAGGCCTTATCACCCTCGATGGTAATAAAGTCGTTGGCAGGATTAGCCGCAAGTTCACGGTCAAAGTCGTTGGCTGTAACGATAGTTTCCTCATTCTCTGCAAAACGACGTGCTGTGTCTTTCACAATTGAGAAAGCGACAGGCATCACTTCATTAAGCGCAACTTCGTAATTGTCAAGAACTTGCTTTTCAAGTTTATCAATCTTGTTGAAGATCTCTTCACGATCTTCTAACGGAGTATCTTCGATTGTAGCTTTAATCTTTTCTATCTCTTCACGTTCGGCCTTTGCTGAATCGCGAACGTATTGTCTGATCTCTGCTGTCTTAGCACGTAGCTCATCATTGCTAAGCGCTTTAATTTCAGGGTATACACTCTTAACCTTTTCTACGAAAGGTTTGATCTGTTTCATGTCGCGTGATGACTTATCACCGAAAAGCGACTTAAGTATTTTGTTTAAATTCATTATTTACGATTTTTGTTTCTTGTTTATAATTACACCTTATATAATATATATATAGCTCATTACACATAAGCCACGTATACTTTATGATTAATTATAAACTGGGCGCTCGGATATTAATCTGTGTAAGAAAAACTTTCATACACGAACCAATAATCCACGTATTGACATTCTGTAAACTCTTATCTTGTCCTTGTTGCGTTATCGGTATTATGGGCAAAGACTGATAATGAACGCTTTGCGATTTTTTTACATGATTGCGTTTGGACTGGGTAAGAGTTTGGATGACCTCTAAAAGATCTGTATCAAATCCTTCTAAATGATTGTTCAAGCAATTCTCTTCAAGAGCGTGCATATCCCACACCACTTTCAAAGCTAAAGAGCAGTCTCTAGCTTCTATACCCGTAGCTGTCAATAGTACGAGCAAGGCGGTAAGGTAACTATTCATTGCTTGACCTATCATTTGTATTTATTTTTCTATTCTTTTCGACGAAAGATGTGTATCTCGTTGTACGTATATATGAACGACACTATAGCATAGCAATCCTAATGCCACAATCATAATTGCCGGGGGATAATTTTGGAACATTCTCCCAAGTAATCCTAACATAATCAATATGCTCCATAATGTCCACCAATAGTCGGCGCGATGATTGCGGGTGCATTTTATGGTGTGCCACATGAAGAACAAAGGAAGCGGATTGAATATGATTATCAGCAAGTTGACACTTACGCAAGGGTGTTGAGAAAATATCATCAGCGTAAATACGATGCCTATGAGTGACGTCATCAACATAAGCAACGCATCTACTCCCCATAGCAACTTCTTTGAGAAAAGCTGATATGCCATAATGACAGCTAATATTATGACAAAAGCGATGGCACACTGAATGGGACTTACGGGGAATTCACTTTCTGGTACGGAGGGATATGCTTCTAGTAACTGACGAGTTTGGGTCACTAAAGGCTGTCCATTGTAGACCGCATGAGCAAAGTCTTCTTGTAAATTATTGGGTAGAAACTGCTGTTCTGCTTTCTTTGTGGGACGATCTGCGGGCAAACCTAGCAACAGATCCTCACCAAACTGTGACCATGGATAAGCATTATTCCAACGATGGAGCATTTCTCTAAACGTTGTATTTATAGCCGCTGGGTAAGTTACCTTTCCATGAAGGTTCGACACAATGATGTCTCTTGCGCGAGACGTGCAATTGTCATAAAAGAAATTGTATCGATAAACGATGTTTTCAGGTTGAAGATTGTCTTGTAAAGCCTTTGCCAATGACTGCTTATCTTCTGGGGTCAATGCAAGAACCTGTTCGGTTACTCCTCTATGTCGATAGATATATTCAGAGCAGAATAGTTCGAACGACTCCACGCCCATCCGATAGTCGGTCAGTCCAAAGACAAAACGTAATATAAAATAAGGTACATCTGGAGAAAACAATCCATAATTGATAACTTCATCTTTCCCGTTCTTTAGATCATGCCAACGGATTGCAGTATGCCCATACTGTGCCCATATCTCCTCACCAGGGGAGCAAGTAAGCAAGCTAACTTCAACCGAGTCATAGGATTCCACATTCGCTGCTTGCAAATGCAAAACCGAGATTAGACCTAAAATAAAGAGAAGTAATTGTTTCATCATCAGTATTAACTTACTCCGACAATATCAATTGTATACCGTTGGCAATAGTTGTATTACTTGAGCAAAGCTTAACCTATGGATTGGGTATCAGAGCAAGTGTATCATCATTTTATATTATATCAATATACAAATTAAGAAGCTTTCCATTCAAACTAAATAGAAAGCTTCTTAATTATATAGACATAAATTACTTTTCAATAGCAGCTACACCTGGCAATGTCTTACCTTCGATAGCCTCAAGCATTGCGCCACCGCCTGTTGACACGTAAGAAACCTTGTCAGCCAAGCCAAACTTGTTTACAGCAGCTACAGAGTCGCCACCACCAACAAGAGAGAATGCGCCATTCTCTTGAGTAGCTTTGGCTACATACTGAGCGATTTCACCAGTACCATGAGCGAAGTTAGGCAACTCAAACACACCTACAGGACCATTCCAAAGGATAGTCTTAGAAGAAAGGATGATTTCTTTCCAGTTCTCGAGACTTTCTTCAGAAGCATCCATACCCTCCCATTCGTCAGGAATATCGTCGATTGGGAATACTTGACGTGGAGTATCGTTAGAGAAGTCTTGACCACAAACAGTAGCTACAGACAAGCTAAGGTTTACACCTTTCTCTTTAGCAGCAGCAATTACATTAAGTGCTTCAGGCATCAATTCGTCCTCATGAAGAGACTTACCGATCTTACCACCCTGTGCCTTAATAAAGGTATAACCCATACCACCACCGATAATCAGGTTGTCTACCTTATCAAGAAGGTTCTTGATAACACCAAGCTTAGAACTTACCTTTGAACCACCGATAATTGCAGTGAATGGATGTTGTGCATTCTTAAGCACATTGTCAATAGCGGTAACCTCTTTCTCCATCAAGAAACCAAGCATCTTGTGATCTGCATCAAAGTAATCAGCGATCACAGCCGTAGAAGCATGCTTGCGGTGTGCTGTACCGAAAGCATCATTTACATATACATCTGCATAAGAAGCTAACTTCTGAGCAAATGTCTTCTGACGTTCTTTCATCTCAGCTTTAGCTGCGTCAAACTCAGGAGTACCCTTCTCTACGCCTACTGGTTTGCCTTCCTCTTCAGGATAGAAACGAAGGTTTTCCAACAAAAGAGCTTCACCAGCCTTCAAGTCTGCAGCCTCAGCCTCAGCCTTACCTGCATCTTTTGCAAACTTAACTTCAACACCAAGAGCATCGCTAACATTCTTAACGATTTGACCTAAGGAAAGTTTTTCATTTACTTTACCTTTTGGCTTGCCCATATGACTCATCATAATCAGAGCTCCGCCATCAGCAAGAACCTTCTTGAGAGTAGGCAATGCACCACGAATACGAGTGTCATCTGTTACTTGTGCATTTTCATCAAGGGGCACATTGAAATCTACGCGAACAATAGCTTTATGTCCTGCGAAGTTAAAATCGTTAATTTTCATTGTTTATTAATTCTTTATATTTGGATCTTAATTACTATTCTATAGGGGCAAAGGTAATCATTTTTAGAGATACGTGCAAATCTTTCCAAGGCTTTTTATGATTGGAAAAGCCGACATGGAATCAACCGTCATAGTTTAATGGCTATCCTTATGTATACTTTTAAGCAAAGATGGGCAAACGATTAAAACCATTTGCCCACCTTATTCGCATTATTCGTCTTCAGTCATAAGTATCTTTTGCATCTGTTTCTTGGCTGGAAGTTTTCAGTTACTGATACTCTTCTTGTATACCATTAATATTTATTGATTGGGTTGCCGAACAGAAATCGAAATCTTTTGGAATATCAAAGACCGTTTTTGAAGAATATCCCAAACGATGATCCGCATATACACGCTTCATAAAATATGCCCAAATTGGCAATGCCATAGACGCACCTTGACCGATGCTACCATTATCGAAGTGGATATCACGATCCTCGCCTCCTACCCAACATCCACAGACGAGTTGTGGCGTAAATCCAATAAACCATCCATCCGAGTTGTTATTGGTAGTACCAGTCTTACCACAAATATCCCCTTCTAGTCCGTACCGGCTCTTTAGACGCGAGCCCGTACCACCATTAATCACCGCACGAAGCATATCAATCATCCGATATGAATTGTCTTCGCTTATAACCTCATTCATCAATGGTTGGAAGTTGGCCAATACATTACCGTGACTATCTTCTATCTTTGTCACGAAGAGCGGAGCACAACGCACACCGCCATTGGCAAACGTGGTATATCCGCTTACCATTTCGCCCACTGACACTTCACATGGACCAAGACATAATACAGGCGATGTATTGCGGTCAATATCTGGATTATTTAAACCGAAATCATGTAGAATATTAACAAACTGACTAGGTCCTAGCAATGTAACCAAATAAGCAGATATCCAGTTGTTCGAATGTTGCAAACCCCACTTTAAAGGAACCTGCTGACCATAACGTGCATGTGATCCATTACGAGGAGTCCAACCACCATACGTACGTTGTACATTTGGTGCTGTTGAGCAAGGCGTCATACCATTCTGCATGGCTAACGAATAGAGGAATGGTTTAATGGTTGATCCCACCTGTCGACGTCCTCCCATGACCATATCATACTTGAAATGTTCATAGTCTATTCCGCCAACATAGGCTTTCACCGCACCTGTTTGTGGTTCCATACACATAAGTGCCGAACGCAAGAAGTTCTTATAATAGATAATCGAATCAATCGGAGTCATAACACGTTCCTCATTGCCGTGATATGTAAACACACTCATCTCTACGGGAGTTCGGAACGCCTTAATAATTTCTTCAGGCGAAGCACCAGCTTCTTTCATTGCTAAGTAGCGATGGCTCTGATGAATACTTCTGTTGAGCAATGCCTTTATCTGCTTACGTGAGATGGTAGAAGAGTAAGGTGCATTCTTCTTATATTTATTTGCAATATTGAATTCGTTCTGTAGGTAACCACCCACATGCTCTCTTACTGCATCTTCGGCATAACACTGCATTCGCGTATCTATTGTTGTAAAGATACGTAGACCATCCGTATTCACATTGTAAGCATCGCCATTTCGCTTAAAGTTCTTGTTACACCATCCATATAAAGGATCTTCACGCCACGCTATTGAGTCAAGAACAAATTGGCGATTATTCCATTTAGGATACTTATCACGTTGCGGTTCTTCTGCCATCATGTATCTACGCAGAAAGACCTGGAAGTAATCTGCCGCACCACTTACGGGCGCCTCACGTGTATAGTGGACACCTAATGGCTTAGCTTGCAATTCGTTTTCCTCCGCAGTTGTCAGATATCCGCTACGGTGCATCTGACTAAGCACCACATTGCGTCGTTCTAAACATCTTTCGGGATATTTCAACGGATTAAACATGGACGGATTCTTACATAGACCTATCAACGTTGCTGCCTCAGTTATAGATAGTTGTCGAGGTTCTTTCCCAAAATAAGTAAAAGCAGCGCGTTTTATACCCACTGCATTATGAAGGAAATCGAAATAGTTGAGATACATAGCAATGATTTCCTCCTTGGTAAAGTATCTTTCCAGTTTGATTGCAATAATCCATTCGATAGGTTTCTGCAACAAACGTTCCATCTTGCTATGTGCTTTTTCAGAAAAGAGCTGTTTTGCTAATTGCTGAGTAATCGTTGAGCCACCGCCTGCATTGGCTTGTCCTAACAACCCTCGCTTTACGATAGCGCGCCCCAATGCAATATAATCTATACCAGAATGATAATAGAAGCGTTCATCTTCGGTAGCCACAAGTGCATGAACCAAATGTGGAGACAGGCTATTATAATCCACCGCTACACGATTTGCATTATCAGCATTCCACGAGCCCATCAGTTTTCCATCTGCCGAATACACCTGTGAAGCATACTTGTCTATAGGATTTGACAAATCGTCCATATCGGGCATATATCCTATCCATCCGTTCCATACGGCGATAAAGAACAAAACGCAACAGGCTACGACAAACGCCAGTGTTCCCCAAAGGAAGTGTACAATAGTTCTCCTCATTGAATCTTAGGTTTTATCTTTCAGAACAATCATTCTCAATTTATGCAAAGGTAATGCAATCAGATGAGATATCAAAATTTAATCACGTACAATTACATTCTTACTTAAGAGCCAGCACACGTCTAAACTCATTACAAACGATTGCTGTAGCTATAGAAACGTTCAGAGAGTCAGCAGTTTTACGACTTGGCGGATAGTTGGGTATAAACAAGCGGCGATTAACTCGTGCTTTGACTTCAGCCGACACGCCATTCCCTTCATTTCCCATTATTATCACCCCATTTGGAGTTAATTCTTGCGTAAAGATATTTTCACCATCTAGCAACGTTCCATACACAGGGAAGTCACTTGGAAGATGCTCAAGAAGAGATAACAAGTCGTGATAGGTCACTTGCACACGAGCGATGCTTCCCATGGTAGCTTGTACCACCTTAGGATTCCAACACGAGGCTGTATTCTGAGAGCAGAATATATGTGTGATACCGAACCAATCAGCCACACGAATGATGGTTCCTAGATTACCAGGATCCTGTACACCATCAAGCATCAAAGACAATTGGTCTGTAGGTATTTGTTGTTCCATCTGCCATTGTGGAATCTTAAAGACAGCTAGCTTTTCTTGAGGATGTTGCAAGAAGGAAGCTTTCCGTACATCATCTATCTCGTCATACAATTCTACGACCTCAAAGCCTGCGGCTATCAAATCGTCTACCACCTTTGGACCTTCCGCTACAAACATATTGTTGGCCATGCGTCCTTTCTTTGTGCCTAAGGAATGAATTAACTTAATCGATTTTTTGCTAATCATTCTGCAAATTTAGTAAAAAACAACAAGGCCTCCCCTCTCAACCTTAAAGTTTTTTACTATCTTTGCGGAAAATTTTCAAAAAGCAGAATGGTTGAATCTTTCATTCTATATATATCCCATCTTAAGAAGTCATGCGAACAAACCATATATCAAAATAAGAAGTCTATTTGGGCAAAAGCCACAACCATCTTCATTATTTTGCTTCTTTCATCATGTTCTGTTGACAAATATATCCCTCAAGACAATTATCTTCTTGAATCTGTAAAAGTAAAGACTCAAGACAAGCAGTTTGATGCTTCGCAGTTTGCTCAATACATCCATCAAAAAGGCAACTCGCGTTGGTTTTCTTTGTTCAAGATTCCGATGGGTACATACTTGCTCTCTGGTAAAGACTCAACCAAGTGGCTCAATCGCACCTTGAGACGATTGGGCGAGGAGCCAGTACTTTACGACTCGCTCCAAGCAGCCCTTTCCTGCGAGGATTTGCGCACAGCAATGCAGAATATGGGATACATGAACGCCCAAGTGGACCTCAATACAAAAAGACATGGCAAGCGTATAAGTGCTATCTATACACTAACGCCAGGCTCACCTTACCTTATTCATTCATTAAACTATGACATCCAAGACTCTGCCATATCAAAGGTCTTGGAATCCTACCGGAGTCAAGCCCCATTGCACAGTGACTCATTATTCACGGTTTCATCTTTAGACAATCGCAGAAAGCAAATCACACAGATCCTGAACGATTCTGGGTTTTATCACTTCCATAAAGATTTTATATATTACGCCGCAGACTCTACTAAGTCAGCCCGGCAAATCGACTTGACGCTACATATACTTCCTTACCGCAAGAATGATCAGTCGCCCATCCAACCTCATATGCGATACAAGATTGGAAAAGTTAGATTCTTACATCAAGATTCCATACACAATCCATTAAGAACCAGCATCATTGAGGACAATTGCTTAATGGAAGAAGGGCAATATTATTCGGCGAACAAGCTGCGTAGTACATACAATCACTTTGCACGATTAGGCGCAGTGAGTTATACCAATATTGATATCAAGGAGGACACACTTTCTCCCAACACCCTTAACACAGACATTTCGCTATCCATGCGAAAGCCAAACTCAATATCATTCCAACCAGAGGGCACTAACACTTCGGGGGATTTAGGTGCAGCAGCTTCATTGACCTACCAAAACTGGAACTTATTTCATGGCAGCGAGTTACTAAGCATCGAAGCTAGAGCAGCCTTTGAAGCTATTAAGGGTTTGGAGGGTTACGAGCGAGACAACTACGAAGAATACGGACTTGAGGCTCGATTAAGTTTCCCTAGACTTCTTGCCCCATTCCTTACGAAGAAGTTTCGACGCAATAGTATTGCGACATCAGAACTTTCTGCCTCTTGGAATCTCCAAAATCGCCCAGAGTTCCACCGCCGTGTTTTCTCTGTTAAGTGGAAATACAAATGGAGCGATGCCAAGAAGCATTGGGCTTACCATTTGGACCTTTTGGACCTCAACTATGTCTATATGCCATGGATCAGCCAAACGTTCAAACACGACTACCTCGATAGTTTGTCCAATCGCAATGCCATTCTCAAGTATAATTACGAAGACCTATTCATTATGAAGGCTGGATTTGGCGCAGTATATAATGATGCCTACCAGTCTTTGCGTGCAAGTATAGAGACTGCCGGTAACCTATTGAATGGATTATCAGGAGTCATGGGATTCAAGCGTAATGAACAGAATCAACACACCTTATTTAATATAGCTTTTGCTCAATACGTAAAGTTTGATGTTGATTTCACACGACTTTTCAAGTTTGATGCCCGCAACATACTAGCCCTACATGGACGATTCGGCATTGCATGGCCCTATGGGAACAGCACTATCCTACCATTTGAGAAACGATATTTTGCAGGTGGTGCCAACTCTGTGCGTGGCTGGAGTGTTCGCGAGCTTGGCCCTGGACGGTATCGGGGTACAGATGGACGCATCGACTTTATCAATCAGACGGGTGATCTCAAGCTAGATCTTAATGCCGAATACCGCACCCACTTGTTTTGGAAGTTTGATGGAGCGGTCTTTATTGATGCAGGTAACATTTGGACGTTACGCAACTATCCCGAACAGCCTGGCGGGCAATTCCACTGGAACTCGTTCATCAAGGATCTTGCTGTAGCCTATGGATTAGGACTTCGACTTAACTTCAGCTTCTTTGTCCTACGCCTAGATGGTGGTATGAAGGCCGTAAACCCAGCATTTACCACCACAGAGGAGCATTATCCCCTATTCCATCCCAAATGGGGACGCGACTTTACGTTCCATTTCGCTGTGGGATTGCCTTTCTAAATGTGGGATAAAGGATAAATAATGTAAAATATTCAATCGGTTTAATCGATTGTTTATAGCTTTTCTATACCTTTGCATGGGTAGAAATATATTTTCACTGGTATTGTCAACATATCACTTTCAAACAGATATTGTAATCGAAAAAGACAACTAAACGCACAATGGGAAATAAACTTAGAGTAGCGATAGCCGTTACATTTATGTTTGCTTGCACCACTTTCACTTATGCGCAAGCCAATCAGGGCATTAACGACCTTAAAGAGAAAGCTGTTTCAAGAGCTGTTGCAGATCAGCCTGGGGCAAAAGCCAAACCTATCACTGCGACAGAAAGAGCTGAAGAACAAAAAGCCGACGCCAAAGAGGAACAGTCAGAGGATGTTGACAAGGCCACTTCTCAAACGTCAGCTTCAGCCCCATCAAGCGAACCAGTAACCGATGATATGCTTGCCGACGCAGGAGATGCAAACGAGAGTTCCATCGAGAGTGATCTCTCTGGTTCATCTAGCGGCGGTTTTCATCAAGCGCTCAAAACCAAGTTTATTGAAGGTAATGCTGGTTTCATGTCATTAGTAGCCCTTGCCTTAGTATTAGGTTTAGCGTTTTGTATCGAACGAATCATATATCTAAGTTTGTCCGAAATTAATGCCAAATCATTCATGTCCAAGGTTAGTCAAGCTATCAAAAACGGAGACATCGAAACAGCCAAACAGTTGTCCACTAGTACCCGAGGTCCTGTAGCAGCATTATGCGCACAAGGATTGTCACGTATTGACGAAACAATTGAGAACATTGAACGCGGTGTCACGTCATATGGCTCAGTTCAAGCATCCAATCTTGAGAAGGGCTGTTCATGGATAACCTTATTCATAGCAATGGCGCCATCATTGGGCTTCCTTGGTACAGTGATTGGTATGGTAATGGCTTTCGATCAGATACAACAAGCCGGCGATATCAGCCCAACCATTGTGGCAGCCGGAATGAAAGTGGCGCTTATCACAACCATCTTTGGTATCATCGTTGCGCTTATCCTACAAGTATTCTACAATTACATTCTTTCCAAGATTGAGCATATTACGGCACAAATGGAAGAATCGGTCATTACCTTGTTAGATGCTATTAATGAGTATAAGGAGAAACAAGCATGAAAGGGATTCGTAACATACAGCAATGGTCTACAGAGAAGATTACCCAACGCCTTCTTTATCTATTGATAGGCATAATCGTTGTGGTCTTTGCTGCGTTCTACCTTGTTGGCTATAACGTACAGTCAATGCAAGACCCATCATTCAACGCTCCGTTGCTTACTGACCTTGTAATCATCCTCATGTGGATATTATTCATAGGTGCAGTATTAACTACCGTGACATTAGCAATCATAGGATACAAGAAGCACAAAGAAAGCAATCAGAATTCATGGGGCATACCCGCACGACGCATTTCATTGTCGGTCTCGCTTGGCACTGCTATTATCTTGATTATCGGCTTTCTGTCTGCATCTAGCGAACCTATGTTGATTAATGGCACCAACTATAGCGATGCGTTGTGGCTCAAGGTGTCCGATATGTTTATTCTAACGGCTACAATACTTCTAATCGGCGCAATAGCAAGTGCAATCTTTGGTGCGACACGCTACTATCGCAATACCAACGACAAGAAAGATGTTATTTCATAAAAAGCGAACTGTTCCCCAACTCAATACAACATCTACGGCAGATATATCGTTTATGTTGCTCATCTTATTCCTCGTCACCACATCAATGGATATGGACAAGGGATTGGATAGACAGCTACCCCCTTATAACCCCAAAGAAGAGCAGACTCCTCCTAGTCAGGTCAACAAGGACATGATTCTCCGATTACATCTTACCGATCAAGGTGAGGTATCATGCAATGACAAGATTACCGATCTCACATCGCTAGAAAAGCAAGCTATCGACTTCATCACATCCACTGGCCCCAAGCATACCATCTTGCTTTCAATAGACCGGAATGCACCTTACGATGTCTATTATCATCTTCAAGATATGCTGATTAAGGTCTACCGCACCATCCGCAATAGCGAAGCACAACGCCGCTATCACCATACCTTTGACGAATGTAAGATGGAGGAACAGCAAAAGATTATGCAGATTGTACCTCAACGCATCATGGAAGACCTAGCCAAGGACACACAAGCTCCTAGCAAATAACAGGTTGTACAACTAACACGATAGAAGATATACATGGAACGTCTATTCTCACATCACAATCATACCGTACCCGGACTCAATACCGCCTCCCTACCCGACTTAATTTTTACGGTATTGTTTTTCTTTATGATTGTGACACATATGCGCCGAGTGACACTTAGGGTCAAATATCAGATGCCCGAAGGCAAAGAACTCACCCAACTGGCAAGAAAGACCACAACCACTTACATCTGCATAGGTAAGCCTATCAAGGGCGCACCATCCTCGTCTGACGAGATGATGGTACAAGTCAACGACAAGGTTATTCCTATACAGCAACTTGCTGACGCACTACCCAAAGGCAATAACGACCGAGACGCATGCATCAAAGCTGACCGCCAAACTCCCATGTGGATGATTATGGAAATCAAACAAGCCCTACGCAAGGCAGGAATATTGCATATCAATTACAGCGGTACAATACAACAAGCAGTTAAGGCGGTCTCAATTAATTGATACTCAACAAAGAGTATTGCACAAGGAATATAAGCCATAACTTACTGTCCGAGATTTTGATTCTCTAAAGAAACAGTCTGAACATACATTAAAATTTAGATAGAATATAGGCAAAATATTTGTCGGATTATAAGTTTTATTGTATCTTTGCACTGAAAATTCTTAATTTATGGCACACAGAAGTTTAGACCAACTGGACAAAAAGATTCTCCATCTTATTGCGGAGGATGCTCGCATACCTTTTCTAGAGGTTGCACGTGCGTGTAACGTGAGTGGTGCAGCCATTCATCAACGCATTCAGAAACTCACTAATCTCGGTATTCTGAAAGGATCGCAATTTGTTATTGATCCTGAGAAGATTGGATACGAAGCTTGTTCTTATATCGGATTGTATCTCCGTAACCCTGAAGATTTCGACGATGTAGTAGCTGCGCTGAAAAAGATTCCTGAAGTGGTAGAATGCCACATCACCACTGGTGAATACGACTTGTTTATCAAACTGTACGCTCACAACAACCATCACTTGATGGATTTGATTCATGACAAGCTACAGCCATTGGGTCTTTCACGTACCGAAAGTATCATTTCGTTCAAGACCGTAATCAATCGTCCTCTCCCAATCGATGATCTTACAATGGAAGATGGACCCTACATCTACGAAAGTCTAGATTAGTCGACATCGAAAATAATTTATTTTAAGAGGAAAATTAAATTAATTTCTGATAAAAAATAAATTAATTTTCTAAGCTGAAATAATGGTTTCACAACATAAAAGGCTTCCTTCAACGATTGAAGGAAGCCTTTTATGTTGTCTTAAACTACCTCGGCAGTCGGCTACTCTCGCACCGCCTAGATCTTCCTTCCTTTATCTCTCTTTACCTTTAACCTCTCGCCCACAAAGCACATTGTATGGACAAGTGACACAAGAAGCCGTATCTGTATTGGGTATAAACGGCTTTGACGCATCAAAGATCTCAGATAGCACCTGTTTTAGGTGTTGTTCGAAGTCGGCTGCATAGGTTCTGATATCGTTGATAGGACTACCACCAAGCGACAACTCTGGCGTGTATTCGTCTTGATTGGCATGCTGAATGAAAAGCAAAGCAGGACTAATGGCATAAGGGGGAAGGCCTTTATCATCCCGCATCTGCGAAAGCAACATGCTATAAAGCATCACCTGCAGTTGATAATCGGCATGTGAAGCCGCCATCTTGGTTCTGTCAAAGACCTCATCCATATCTTTAAGTTCCTTTGCTTGTCGTGTTCCCGTTTTATAGTCCACCACACGCCAATGCCATTCGGGTGTATCGAGCAACACCTCGTCCACCCTATCAATGCGTCCGCCTACCAAGACTTGGCGTTCTACCCCTTGTGCAGTAAACGTTATTGGGCGTTCCACATCGGTTTCGTGTGCGATTATATGTAGCGGTGCCACACGTTTATCCGTCTTCAAGAGTTGCTTAAGATATTTCACCACAACTTGCTGACTAAGAAGCTGTAAACCGTTAAGCTTAGGATGCCGCTTTGTACCTTTAGGCAAATAAAAATACTCCTCTGCGGTAGCTTCCTCCACTATTGGCAAAAGGGGATTTTGCTTTGTAGACGACAGTTTCAATAGCTGGTCTATATCATCCGGGGTTATCCGGTCTTGGGGCAGAAGTTGCTCATACATCAGCTGAGCTGCGCGATGAAAGATCAGACCGAATGAACGCACATCTAGTTCGTCTTCATTAGATTCGACCTGCTCATACAGATTAGTCACATAGTTGTAATAGAACCGAAGTTGACAATGCAGATACTTGGTGAGCATCGTGGGTGAAAACTTGGTCAATTGTCCCAACTGCGCCATGACCTTTTCATCTTTCTCTATAGCCTGCGCATTGGTTTGCGTCGACTCTTGCCCAGCCTGCAAAGAGAGTTTACGTATAGGATAAGGCCACTCCACCATTAGCTGTAGCATAAACCGACTCATCTCGCCAGCTTTTGCGCCTTCGGTAGAGTTGTTATACATGATGGTGACATCTTGGGCTCGCTGGATAAGCCGATGAAAATAATAGCTATAGATAGCCACCTTGTTGTCAATAGTAGTGAGCTCATATGCCGACCTAAGCGCATGAGGGATAACAGAAGAGTCGTCTACGCCTTTAGGCATATTGCCCTCATTACATGACAAAATCAAGACGTGATCAAAATCCAAGTTTCGCGTTTCTAGCACACCCATTACCTGCACGCCACGCGCAGGCTCACCATGGAAAGGTATAGAGGTCACCGCAATCAGCTGAGTGAGCAATCGTCTGAGCATATTTAGATCACAATCTAATGTTTCGCTGACAATGAGCTGCTCCAATTGTTGCAGAAGCGTAAACATCCGGAACACCGACTCTTGGAACAAAGCCCCCTTATGCGCACCACCAGCCAGCGCTACGGCTTCCACCACTTGCTTCATCCATCTTATCACATTTTCAGCATGTTGGAACTCATCGTCATATGTTCCCAACGAGGCAAATAGGAGTTGCAAGCCTTCATCTTTCACCAGCACATCCTTATCAGCAAAGAAGCGCTTCGACTCTATGAGCTCTCTACTAAGGTCGCTTGCCAATGGAGAGACGAGTTGGGCATAAGGATGTTGCAGCACACGCCTAACGTAGCTCATATGAAAACTCTTCTCACTATCGCTATATCCTGCGGTCTGCAAGAGAAACAAGTGATTAACCCAAGAGGTGATAGGTGTCTGTTGCAGCGGAAAACCGGTGGTAACATTAATAGCCTCAACTTCTGGCGGGATGCAATGAATCACCGTTTGAAGAAGATTTTCATCCGCCATCACGATGGCAGTGCGTTTGCCATCACGCCACCGATCATGTTCTCGGAGCCATGTGGAGATATATCGCGCTTGTAGGTTTTCGGTTGGAGAGGATATAAAGGTCAGTTCCTTGTTTTGTCCCAAATGGTCATAGATATCAGCATCGTTATCGTTGAGCCGATTAGGGAATGGCGCTATCCATCTGCGCAGATAGGTTCCGGCCTCATGGGTAGACTGATGCATATAATAGTCGTCATAATCCCAGTAGAACTCGGCCTTACCTTCTTCTTTAAGATGCCGAAAGAGCCGTTGTTCCACCTTTTGTAGCACATTGAAACCTATGAAGAGATAATGATCAAAGGGATATTCGCCCGTATCATGTTCCACCACATCGCGATAGAGCATTCCCTCATAAGCGAGGTCTTCATTACGCAGTTGTCGCCTAAATGTGACATAGATATCATAAAGGTGGCACCATAGATCTAGGAAACGTTGCTTAAGCACAGTTGGATCGCCCGAGAAATTGGAAAAGAAGCGCATAATAAGCTGCTTCTGCTCCTCATCAAGATAGTCGATACTGTCTAGTTCATGCAGATTGCGCACATTGCTGAATAGCTGAGCAGCATCAGCCATATTCTTATCTACATCATCAAAGTCGCTAATGAGCAGTTGCCCCCAGCCAAAGAAATGATCAAGCGGTTCGTCATGTCCTGTAATCTTGATAAAGATGCGGTGAAGCATGCATACAGCTTTTATAGGATTGACCACCGTCAACGAGGTTCTGCTGCGGAACAACTCACTAATCGTGATATAGGTCGGGCTCCAAATAGGTTGCTCGGCCTGTTGAGCCAAAGCTTGATTCAGAAAGAGAGAGGCACGCTTATTAGGGAACACCACAGCCACACGACTAAGATTGGTGCCATAGCGTTCTAAGATATCGGTTGCTACGTATTCGAGAAATGTTTTCATTCTTTTCCTTTTCTATTAGTCAAGTAACACTTCGTCCACCCTACCCTTAAGCACATACCATAGGTAGCCTTTGATCTGGCTATGTCCCATATCAGACAGCAGACGCATATATCGTTTCACTTGTTGATGGTAAGACAGATGTGGCTTACCAAACTTAAAGTCGACCACGATCCATTCGTCCCCACAACACATCACACGGTCGGGGCGATGTTCTACCGTGACGCCAGTCTCCTCGTCATACTCAAGGACAGTACACTCATTGAACACCTGCCAACGAGAGGAAAACCAATCATTGACCAGGGGCTGACTGAGCGCACTTTGTATCTGCGAGAACAATTGTTTCCGCACTTCCGGTTGGCTATCTAGTATGCCATCTTCTTCCATCTGCCGCAACTGAAGCGCCACATCATCTGTCGTATAGATATGGGCAAACAGCTGATGCAATACGTTACCTATATTAATATAGGTTGCAGAAGGTTCATTGCCATCTTTATTTCCCACGAAGTTACGGCTTTCGTTACTCTGCAAGAACGTCACCGGCTTGGGGAACGTTTCCACATTGATAGACAATGTCTGAGGAATTTGGTTGAACGGATTGAGTTCTTGCTTTTGACTAGACTTGCTTTCCGCGTTCAATAGGACGTCAGGAGTGCCCATCGTGAAACAGAGCGGTTGGTTCGCTTCGTCTACTCCAGTCAGTTCACTATCTTCGAGATCCTTATGCACCAAAGGCAGACACATTTCTATCTCTTGACTACAATCACTGAAATTGGGATCTTTCTTCTTCTTTTTCAAGGTATCCGCCTTCATCCGTTTGCCGATGACATAAAGATGCCGTTCTGCTCTAGTAAAAGCCACATAGAGCATATTGAGATTGTCTATAGCACACTGGAAGTGTTCCAAGGCATACTCTTCTTTATAGACCGTATTCTTCAGACTGCTAGAATAACGTACAGGAGTTATGGGCAACACGTCAAAAGGAGCCTCGTGATGCTGACCTTCACACCACAACACGCCATCGAGTTCTAGCTTCCAATTGCAAAAAGGCATGAACACATAGGGGAACTCTAGCCCTTTACTTTTATGAATGGTGATCACCCTGATACCATTTAGGTCTACACTTTGGATGGTCTTACTAGAGAAGTGGGCTTCCCATTCGTCTAGAAAATCGTTGATATCTGAGGCGTGGTCAGCTAGATAATTGTTGATAACATCATAGAACGTACAGACATAAGCGCTCTGACCAGACATACGCTCAAGGTGGAACATGGAGTAGACATTATCCACTAGGTCGACTAGGGGCATTGTTCGTAACTTTGCCGTATGCTGAACGTAGTCTTGAGGTAGATACTGATTCAGTTCTTCACGCTTCTTGAATTGCTTCTGCGCCACTTCTTCATCTTGTTCAGAAGCTGCATCTGACTGGTTAGCGGAAACCAACAAGGCGGTATCGGCTACTTGCCTCCCTAGTATCTGTTGCTGATAGGCTTTGACTAATTGGGCACGCACCAGGTCGTCCGTAGGATGCGTCAAGAGATGAAGCGCATAGATGATAATCTTAACTACCGTTGAGGAATCTAACCGAAAGGCTTCATCTGAAACGACAGGTACTTTTCCTGAAAAAGATCGTATTAGGCAATCGGCTATACTAGGAATATCTTTGTTACTGCGCACTAAGATAGCAATATCTTTATAAGCCACACCTGCTTCTATCAGCTTACGTATGCCACTGACTAGACGTTCCAACACTTGTTGTTCAAAGTCAGCATCGGGTAGCAGAGCCACCTCCACATAACCAGAGCCAACTGGTTTGATGGCTTTCTGCGCCACATCTCCGTAGGCTTTTTTTAGTTCTTCCGTGCTAGACGAATCTTCCATCGCAAGTGACTGAGTCACAATATCTACCAATCGTGGAAAAAAGGTATTGTTGAAGGTTATAACGCGTTCGCACGATCTGTAATTGGTAGATAGACGCTTGATCTCTATCTGCTGCGCATCAAACTGTTCTTCAATGTTATTGAGCAAACGCCAGTCGCCTTGTCGCCAACGATAGATGCTCTGCTTGACATCTCCTACGATAAGATCATGCGAGCCCGCTTGCGCCATACAGTTGGCTAGTAGCTTCTTGAAGTTGCTCCATTGCAGACGTGAGGTATCTTGAAACTCGTCTATCATCATGTGCTTAAGCTGCGAGCCAATCTTCTCAAACACAAATGGTGTATCAGAGTCTTTCATCAATCCATGTAGAAGCGACTGCGTATCAGACAGCAGAAAGCGGTTGGCTTCCTTGTTACTCTCGGTTACGGCATTGGCTATAGCCATCAACAATCGCAGTTTGCTAAGATTCTCCAATACCAAGATAGATGATTGATAAGGCGCCCAATTGTCTTGATACAACTGAATCAAGGAACCTAACAGCTCACATCCCCCATTCGCTGCCATATCCACAATCACATTTTTATCAGCCGCAGGACATTTGGACGCAGCCCATGCAGATGGTTCATTAACACATCTAAGCAAGACTGAAGCTATGGGTTTCCACTTATATACGTTATCACAAAGGTCCCGGATAAAAGGATAAAGACTGCGGTTATAGTAAGAGGGTTCATACACACAGCGGTCTATCAAGAGCTGGCGAAGCTGCATCGCTTTCTCTACTACGCTGCTCTTGCATCGATCTCGTTTCAATCGTAGCGCATCTGTGTAGTTCTTAAAGAATTCAGGACTTTGGAAGCGTCTTGCTAGCTCGTCCTCATGATCTTTGTAGAAAGGCTCAAAGATATTCTTGCCAAATTCTTTGATCTTCTTGATAACATTCCAATTCTTATCCTCCGCAATGTTATCATCTATATAGTCGCTTATCCATGTCAGCACATCGTGTCGATGGTCCAGATTGCGAACCATCTGGTCTATGGCGCGTTGTTCCACCTCTATATCATTGAGGTCAATACGCAGATTGGCGGTGAGGTCCAGTTCGCGTGCAAGGTTACGCAAGACGCTCTGAAAGAAAGCGTCTATGGTCTGCACGCGAAAGTTGTTATACTTGTGGGTAAGCAATGACAAACTTGCTGCCGCATGTGAGCGGATGACCGAAACAGGCTTATGTGTGCGAAGTGCCACTTGTTCTAAGTAAGCATCTGATGAAGGCAAACCTTTAGCTATACCATAAAGCTGGGAGATGATGCGCCATTTCATCTCTTGGGTGGCCTTATTGGTAAATGTGACGGCAAGTATGGTGCGATAATCGTCTGGATTATTTATTAGCAAACAGATATATTCTACGGCAAGCGTGAAAGTCTTACCAGAGCCAGCAGATGCTTTGTAAACGGTCAACATGAATGAAAACTATAAATCAATAGGAATTTAAGCATACAAAAATAACCATTTTTGAACAAAAACCACTTATCAAACAGAATATTTTCCTTACTTTTGCATTACCGAGTAAACATTATGGCAAAAGACAAAACAGCATACGTTTGTTCCTATTGTGGGCAAGAAAGCAGCAAATGGTTGGGCAAGTGTCCCAACTGTGGTAAATGGAACACGTTCAAGGAAATACGTGTATCTCAAGACAACAATATCGCGGCTGAACAAGCAGCCTTATCATTTACTAGCCTCAACAACAAGCACAATCGAGCCTTACCATTAAACGAGATTCCGTTACAGGATGTACCAAGGATAGACATCTGCGATCAGGAGTTTAATCGGGTATTAGGCGGTGGTCTTGTGCCAGGTAGCATCATCCTAATGGGTGGCGAACCAGGCATTGGCAAAAGTACCTTAACACTACAGACGCTCATCAAGATTGACCAACGTGTGCTCTACGTCAGTGGCGAGGAGAGTCCGCATCAGATTCGTATGCGTGCGGACCGCATTGCTAGCCAAGAAGGTCTCTCGCACGACAACATGCGGGTGCTTTCGGAGACATCGCTTGAGAACATCTTTGCTGCAATAAAAGAGGAGAAGCCTGAGATTGTCGTGATCGACTCGATACAAACAATAGCCACGGAAAGTGTTGACAGTTCGGCAGGTAGCGTCAGTCAGGTAAGGGAATGTGCTGCATCCTTGCTGCGATTTGCCAAGCAAAGTGGAGTGCCTGTAATCTTGATTGGGCACATCAATAAGGAAGGAACCATTGCCGGACCGAAAATCTTGGAGCATATCGTGGATACGGTATTACAGTTTGAGGGTGACCAGCATTACATGTACCGCATCCTACGCAGTATGAAGAATCGTTTTGGTAGCACATCGGAGATTGGTATATACGAGATGTCCCAAAACGGGCTTCACCAAGTGACCAATCCGTCAAAGTTGTTGCTCACTGAAGATAGTGAGGGTTTATCCGGTGTGGCAATTACCAGCGCCATTGAAGGTCTTCGGCCTTTCTTGATAGAGACTCAAGCCTTGGTATCAAGCGCTGCATATGGTACGCCACAACGAGCAGCAACGGGTTTTGACCAGCGCCGCCTCAATATGCTACTAGCGGTATTGGAAAAGCGGGTGGGCTTCAAACTCATGCAGAAAGATGTATTTCTAAACATAGCTGGAGGCTTGAAGATCAGCGACCTAGCTATGGACCTAAGCGTTATTGCGGCTGTGTTATCATCAAACGTGGATACACCTATTGAGAATGGTTGGTGCATGACTGGCGAAGTGGGACTAAGCGGTGAAGTAAGACCCGTAGGCCGTATTGAGAGTCGTATCTCCGAAGCAGAAAAACTAGGATTTCAGCATATCATCATTCCACAATACAACCTAAATGGGTTCAATCATAAACAGTTCAAGATTGAAATTCATCCGGTAAGAAAGGTAGAACAAGCACTTAGGGTATTGTTCGGATAATTCCGAAACAAAAAGAAAGCTTTATAATCAAACGACATTCGATTATAAAGCTTTCTTTATATAAGGTATTCAGTAAATGGTTATGCCTTAAGCATAGCCACCAATTCGTCAGGAGTTACCTGTTTTTGCTCGCTTGTATTCATATCCTTAAGAGTCACCTTGCCTGCGCTCATCTCATCTTCACCAGCAAGCACAACATAAGGAATAGCTTTAGCATTGGCATAGCTCATCTGCTTCTTCATCTTTGCCTTATCTGAATAAACTTCAGTAGCGATACCTTCTTGGCGCAATCTTGCCGCTATCGGTAAGCAATAAGCGGTCTCTTTATCTCCAAAGTTGATAAAGAGCACCTGTGTACTCTGCTTGGTATCCTTGGGATAAAGGTCTAAAGCGTTGAGCACGTCATAGATACGATCAGCTCCAAAGGAGATACCCACTCCCGAAAGGCCTGGCATGCCGAAGATGCCTGTAAGGTTGTCATAACGACCGCCACCAGTGATACTGCCCATTGGGGTATCTAATGCCTTTACTTCGAAGATTGCTCCAGTGTAATAGTTAAGGCCTCGGGCGAGCGTGAGATCCAATTGTATCTCGTTATTCAAGCCTGACACCTGTAAGGTCTGAAGGATGAATCGGAGTTCTTCTACACCTTTGAGACCCACTTCGCTATTCTTCAACACATCTTCTATTACATCGAGTTTCTCTTCATTAGTGCCTTCGAGTTTGATAATCGGCTGCAACTTCTCGATAGCTTCTTCGGGTAGACCGTCTTCACGAAGTTCTTTATTCACATTGTCAAGACCTATCTTGTCAAGCTTATCCATCGCAACGGTAATATCAACTAGCTTATCGCTCTCCCCTATTACCTCGGCAATACCTGAAAGAATCTTACGATTGTTAATCTTGATCTGCACACGGATTCCGAATTTGGTAAAAACGGTATCCACAATCTGCATCAGTTCCACTTCGTTAAGAAGGGAATCAGAACCTACCACATCAGCGTCGCACTGATAGAATTCACGATAACGTCCTTTTTGCGGACGATCGGCACGCCATACGGGTTGAATCTGATAGCGCTTGAATGGCAATTGCAATTCGTTGCGGTGCATCACGACATAGCGTGCGAATGGCACAGTCAGATCATATCTCAATCCTTTCTCACTTAGCTTGGTTTGCAATTTCAAGCAGTTGCGTTCGGCTAGTTCTTCATCACTAACCTTCTTAAAATAGTCACCTGAGTTTAGAATCTTGAATAAGAGTTTATCTCCCTCGTCTCCATATTTTCCCATCAGCGTTGACAATGTTTCCATTGCTGGGGTTTCTATCTGTTGGAAACCATAGAGAGCATATACGTCCTTGATGGTATCAAAAATATAATTGCGTTTCAGCATTTCCTCGGGACCGAAGTCGCGAGTACCTTTGGGTATTGATGGTTTATTTGGCATAATATAATGTTGCTTTAAATGATATCAGCCCAGCTACTGAAGATGAGCCGGGCTGAATATTGTTAATTATCTTACGATGGTTTGTGCACGGTCTGGCCCAATGCTAATGATAGCGATTCGTGTCTCAAGGAATTCTTCCAAGAAAGAAACATACTCCTTGAACTCTGCTGGGAACTGCTCTTCCGAGGTAAATTGTGTCATATCCGTATGCCAACCTTTAAACTCTTTGTAAATAGGTTTGACGTTATCTATTGAATATGGCAACTCCGTAGTCTGCGTGCCATCTGGTAATTCATAAGCCACACAAGCTTTGATAGTATCAAAGTCGTCAAGCACATCGCTCTTCATCATGATTAGTTCGGTTACACCATTAACCATGATAGAATAACGAAGCTGGATCAAGTCTACCCAACCACAACGGCGCTCACGACCCGTTACAGCTCCATATTCATGGCCTAAATCACGGATTCGCTTACCATCTGCGTCAAATAGCTCTGTGGGGAATGGTCCTGCACCAACACGTGTACAATAAGCTTTCATGATACCATAAACGTTTCTGATCTTGTTAGGACCAAAGCCAAGACCTGTACAAGCACCAGCACAAATGGTGTTAGATGAGGTCACAAATGGATACGAACCAAAGTCAACGTCAAGCATAGTACCCTGTGCGCCTTCACATAAGACATTCTTGCCTTCACGCAAAACATGGTTCATCTCATGCTCTGTATCTACGAAGCGGAATTCTTTCATATAACGAATTCCTTCAAGCCAATGCTTCTCTACTTCCTCAAAGCCTTCGAAATCGGTCCATCCCAAAGCCTTCAACATATCAAGGTGGCGTTGCTTATGAGCTTGATACTTCTCGGTAAAGTTTTCTACGATATCACCTACACGCAAACCATTGCGTGAGATCTTGTCGGTATAAGTCGGACCAATTCCTTTTCCTGTGGTTCCAACCTTATCCTTTCCTTTGGCAGCTTCGTATGCACGATCTAATATACGATGGGTAGGCATGATGAGATGCGCTTTCTTCGAAATGTACAAGCGCTCCTTTAATGGATGGCCGCTTTTCTCCAAATCCTTAGCTTCGTCCATAAACAAGTCGGGAGCTAATACCACACCGTTACCAATGATATTAACTTTCCCACCCTGAAAGATTCCAGAGGGAATGGATCTAAGGACATATTTCTCTCCTTCAAACTCTAAAGTATGGCCTGCATTTGGACCGCCTTGAAAGCGTGCTACCACATCGTAATGAGGAGTCAATACGTCTACGACCTTTCCCTTACCTTCATCGCCCCATTGAAGTCCCAACAAGACGTCTACTTTACCTGTAGTTTCCATGTTTGTTATTATCTTGATTTTTATTTCTTATTCCTATTAATCGTCTCTTTTCGCTGGCATCGTGCACATATTCCATAGATATATAGCGAGAAGCCTTCCTTACGAAATCTCGGCGTTTTCACATTACTGACTGCATTATCCAGCGTCAAATTCTTAATTTCTACTACCTTTCCACAGCAGGTACACACTTGGTGTATGTGGCTATCGTTCTTATAAGCCACTTCGTAAGTGGTAGACCCTAGAAAACGGTGCCGCACAACAATTCGCTGTTTAATGAACAACCTCATCGAATTGTATAATGTTGCCCTTGAAACTCTAAAACTGCGCTCCTCTAACAAGTCAGCGAGTTGCTCTATCTTAAATGGCGCATTCAAGTCGCATATTGCATCCAGTATAGCAAAACGCTCCGGAGTGCATCGGCAAGAGTTGCTTTTCAGATAGTTTTCTAATATCGAACTTACTTCTTGTTTGATTTGTTCACGCTTCACACGTTTAATTTTGTTTGCTACAAAGTTACATTAATTTTAATATAGAGCCAATGAAAAAACGTTAAAATAACCGTTTTCAGTTTAGACTAGTTCTAAAAAATATATTTGATGGACTTCTGAATTTTAGCCGAATGGTGTGTGCAATTTATAGAACACGCCTTTTGCGTTTACGTAATAAAGGGTGCTATTCTATCGCTTTGAATACATGCTGAGCGATCTGTTCATACTCTTCACCCATATCACAAAACCGCATTAAGCAGTTATAGGCTGCATGCTTTACCCCCAAGTCTGTTCCTTCAAGATCTGACAATGCTTGATCGAGGAATTCGTTGATTCCCCGCTCATTAGGTTCTTTTCCTTGTGAAAATAATCTACTTAAGAGATTATAACCACAGATTGCATATAATCGTTTATTTGAGGCAATCCATTCGTAAGCCAATATAGGTGCAAACTCAAGATATTGGAACAGATTTGTCGCTAACAATTCGGCTAATTCTTGCGTAGAGGTTTGTTCCATCCACAAGTCTGCAATTTCAGGAAGCATCCTCTCTGGAGGCATAATGCGAGTTGCCAATATCTTACATTCACGGATGGGTTCTTTCCAAAGTTCGATAGCTAGTTCATAATTTTTGCCGTATTTAACTGCCATTTCATTCAAAGCATGCAAGGGAACACCCCAATTGATTTTATAATTTACGCCCTTTTCACGCATTGAAGATGATGTGGGGCCGCTCATCACACTTCGGAACGACTGTTTGATTTCCTTTAGCTGGTTATGTATTGTTTCATCCATACGTTTAACTTGATTTATTTAATGCATTGCAACAGAAACAAAAATCGCAGGTACAAATGTTTTAGATTTATACCTGCGATTTATGCTGTTGCTTTTATTCAGTATTTCTCATTCGTAATAGCATGAAAATAAAGAAAGATAAGACAAATCAGTTTACTTGTCATTCTCTTCTTTCATATCTATGAACTGATTATTAGAGTCATAGAACTCATACTGTAGGAAAGCCAATTTCTGAGAAGGAATTACGTGTATTCCCATTCCATACTTTATTTGCCAACGTCGCTTCAAGCTGATAAAGCCTTTATTTATATATGCAGCGACATATGGATGCACGTGCAAATAGATTTTCTTTATTCCTACTTTATTAATTAAGCGTTCTATCTTTCGTTCAAGTTGATCGGTAAACAAGATACTAGAACGTATTTTTCCGGTTCCGAAACAAGTTGGGCAACTCTCGTCTACGTCTATATCCATAGCAGGGCGAACACGCTGACGAGTAATCTGCATCAATCCGAACTTACTTAGGGGGAGGATGTTGTGTCGTGCTCTATCGTTTTGCATGTTCTTACACATTCTCTCATAGAGCATCTGACGATCTTCTGCTAGATTCATATCTATAAAATCGACAACAATGATTCCTCCCATGTCGCGTAAGCGCAATTGGCGAGCTAGCTCATCAGCTGCGCCTAAATTGGTATCAAGCGCATTTTGTTCTTGTCCCTTCTCTTTTGTGCGATTTCCACTATTGACGTCTACAACATGCATTGCCTCTGTATGCTCAATAATGAGGTAACACCCATGTCCGTAGTTAATCGTCTTTCCGAAACTAGACTTAATCTGCTTAGTAACATCAAAATTATCGAAAATTGGCAATTTGCCATCATACTTTTTGACTATACTTGCCTTTTCGGGTGCTATCAACGATACATAATGACGTACTGCGTGGCAAATCTCATCGTCGTTGACATAAATATTTTCGTACGATGTATTGAACAAATCACGTAACATCGCCACAGCTCGACCAGTTTCCTCATAAGCCATTTGAGGACGTTGCTGCGTTTTCTGAACCTTCTGTATGGTTTCTTCCCATCGCTTAAGGAGAACTTTCATTTCGTTGTCAAGTTCTGAAACTCGTTTTCCTTGAGCGACAGTTCTAACGAT
>CAVHUZ010000015.1:0-598 GCA_963639545.1 Bacteroidaceae bacterium | reverse complement strand
GCTTTAATCTTGCGCGCTCCTCACCACTTTTGATTTTAGAGGAAACGCTCACTTTATCTCCAAAGGGTATCAAGACGAGATAACGCCCTGCAAAAGAGATTTCAGCCGTCAGACGGGGACCTTTCGTGGAGATTGGTTCTTTAACTACTTGAACAAGCACTTCTTGACCAACCGACAACGTTTGTTGCACGCTGCCACTCTTCACCAACTCAGGCAAGCGCGATGCCTTAGTTATTGGGAAAAGACGTTTGCGGTCACTTTGTACTTGCTTAAGATACTTTGCGTAGGAATTGAATTGACTTCCGAGATCTAAATAATGAAGAAAAGCATCGCGCTCATAACCAACATCTACAAAACAAGCATTCAAGCCCGGCATAAGCTTTTTTACTTTTGCCACATAGATATTACCAACGGAGAAACTTGCATTTCTAGGTTCACGTTGGTATTCCACCAATCGCTTATCTTCTAGCAATGCGATAGATATCTCTTGCGGCTGAGCATCAATAATTACTTCACTTGTCATTGATTCTTCTGTATATCCTTTTCTTGAGGTTTAAAACAAAAACGAAACTTGCCAACACATTCCAAGGGATATGAA
>CAVHUZ010000014.1:1400-44172 GCA_963639545.1 Bacteroidaceae bacterium | reverse complement strand
AGCCTGTCTGAAATACAAATTTAATTGTGCGTGGAATTTATAGAACACGCCTTAAACAATACCGATGATGCTTAGACATTACTTGCTAGCAGCACTCTTGTGGTGTACCTGTGTCTATGCCGATGCACAGGAACAGAAGGCTGTGAACATTCAGCTAGATGCGCGTGGCAGCTACAAGCGCGAATACGTAGATGGTCATGCTGTGAATCAGAATAGCGGATTCAAGGGTGATCTGATAGATGTGGTCATCAATGGCAACCTCTCATCGCGTTTCGGATATATGTATCGGCAGCGCCTCAATGGTATCAACAAGGATCGAACGTTCTTTGAAGCCACCGACTTTCTCTACCTTCAGTATCAAGCCACGCGCCATATGGCTATCCTAGGCGGTAAGTGGGCACTGATGTTAGGCGGATGGGAGTTTGACGCAAAGCCCGTTGACGTGTTCCAACTCAATGAGTATGCCTATCACATCCCTTGTTATGAATGGGGCGTCAATATGATTCTGAACACTGATAACGGCAAGGATCAATGGGTGGCACAGGTGTGTGAGAGCCCGTTCCGGAAGATCTATGAAGATGCCAAAGGACAGTCGGCTGATATGTATGCCTACAATCTGATATGGTATGGCCATCATGGACGCCTACATACCATCTGGTCAACCAATCTGATCGAGTATGCGCCTGGCCATTATAGTCATTTCATCTCCTTGGGCAACAAGGTGAACATCACCGACAAGGTCGATTGCTACGTCGATATACAGAACCGCGCTTCCACAGGACAGCGCTTCCTCCTGTCCGACTGTTCCATTTATGGTAAGGTGATGTATCGTCCTACCGAGAAAGTAGATGTCTATGCCCGTGTGGGATATGACGTCAATCAAAGCGGAACGGACAAAGATCAGACCCTGTCTGATGGCACCGAGATCACCACCGTGGGTGGGGGAGTCAATTATTATCCCTTGAAGGATAAGACACTGCGCTTCCATGCCACCTACAACTACTCCTTCGGTAAGAACACAACGCCCGAAGCCTTTTTGCAGAACAAGCAATCGCTGATCGATGTGGGTATGTCTTGGGCAATGAAGGTACTATGAAAAGTTGGGCTGAAGAACTGAATCGAATAACAATGTATAACATATAATTTTTGGAAATCTTCTTTTTATAAGTGTTGATAGTGTGCGTCTATTGTTAGTGTTTTGTGTATCTATTGTATGATTGCAGACTCAGAAGGTAACTAGTTTTGGTAAATAGGCACACATCAGGAAGAAGGATAGATGGTCAGAGAGCTGACATCTATCCTTCATTTTGGCTTTGCTAATATTCAACATATCCATCAAAGACCATTCTTAGATCCTATCTTGATAGACAAACGATTTTTGATATAAAAATCATCGGTCATGTAATAAAATCCGTTGGACTACGTTAATACAATGTATATATACAAAAAAACTAGACCAATGATCGAATACATCAAAGGCGAGCTGACCGAGCTGACGCCCGCAATGGCTGTTGTCGAAGCAGCAGGGGTGGGGTATGCGCTCAACATCTCGCTCAATACTTATAGCGCCATACAAGGTTCAAGGTCGGTGCGCCTATATGTTCACGAAGCCATCGTTACTGGTGGACGCGATGATAGCTTCACGCTTTATGGCTTCTTGACCAAGCAGGAACGTGCGCTCTACCGAATGTTGCTCACCGTCTCGGGCGTCGGAGCTAACACGGCACGCATGATCCTCTCATCTCTCACACCTAAAGAGTTGTGCAATGTCATAGCTGGTGGTGATGAGAAGATGCTCAAGAGCGTCAAGGGTATCGGACTGAAGACCGCCCAGCGCATCATCGTGGACCTGAAAGACAAGATTGTGGCAAGCGGAATAGCTGACGAGCTACATGTCAGCAGTGACACGCAGAGCCCCGCCGTGAACACTGCCGTGAAGGACGAAGCCGTGAGCGCCCTTGTGATGCTGGGCTTCTCACCCGCTCCTTCAGCCAAGGTGGTAACCGCATTGCTCACCGCTACACCTGACATGCCAGTGGAACAGGTGGTGAAGCTGGCCCTAAAGCAGATCAAGTAATCCGTAGGATAACATCGAAGGTATCAGTAAAGAATGACCAAACGTAACAACCCATATAGACAACAACTCATCATCATTGTAGCAACACTACTGGTGCTGAGCCTTACGGCGCTTGCCCATAAAACGCTGACAGGTTCGGCTATGGGGGCGCAGTGGCTTGAAGGCGTATCGGGTTGGGCGGCACCACCTGATACCACGAAGAATAAGACCACCAAGACGGTAATCCCTGAGGTGGAGATTGACGAGGAGGTGATCCCCGACTCGCTGCTTCATCCACGCTGGAAGGTGCAACATACCACCCCTGTGACCTATGATGACCTAGAGCAAGGGTCTTATGATCTGCAGCGTCCAGAAAATCTGCAGCAGACGGTGGAGTATAACGACTCCCTAGATCGGTACGTCATCGGATACAAGGTGGGTGGTACGTATGTCAATACGCCTATCATGATGACTCCCGAGGAGTATCTCAAGTGGAGCGGAAAGCGTAGTTTTGCTGAATATTATCGTGATAAGAACAAGGAGATTCTTAAGACACAAGGCAAGGAGAAGTTTGATTTCACCAACATGCACTTCTCTTTGGGACCGGCAGAGAAGATCTTTGGTCCTGGTGGCGTGCGCGTCAAGACTCAAGGTACAGCCGAGTTGAAGTTTGGCGCAACGCTTAAGAATATTGACAACCCATCACTCCCCATCCGTAATCGTAAGACGACAACGATGGACTTTGACGAGAAGATCAATCTCAACGTCAATGGTAAGGTGGGTGATAAGGTCAATATGAACCTGAATTACAACACGGACGCAACCTTCGATTTTGACACACAGAACCTCAAACTCAAGTATGACGGCAAGGAAGACGAGATCTTCAAGCTGGTGGAAGTGGGTAATGTGTCGTTCCCCTCGAACAATAGCTTGGTTCAGGGAGCCAGTAGCTTGTTCGGTTTGCGTACCGATATGCAGTTTGGTAAGCTCAAGTTGCAAACCGTTTTCTCACAGAAGAAGTCATCCAACAAGAGCGTTTCCTCTAAAGGAGGTAAGCAATTGACTCCCTTTGAGATTGATGTGGCCAACTATGAAGAGAACCGTCACTTCTTCTTAAGCAATTATTTCCGCACTCATTATGACGCCGGCATGCGCACATTGCCCAATCTCACCACCGGAATAACCATCAATCGTGTGGAGGTATGGGTGACTAACAAGACCGGAACCACCACCAATACGCGTAACATCATAGCTCTGACCGACTTGGGTGAGAGTAGCAATGTGAGCCGACCAGACCTTTGGGGCAGTGGTAACGGACAGGTTTCGTCCAATGCGGCCAACACCGAGTATGCCTCTATCGTACAGGGACATCCCGAGGCACGCGATATCGATCAGGCAGCGACCACCCTTGAGGGAATGGGAATGGTCGGAGGCGCCGACTATGAGAAGCTTTCCAGTGCGCGACTGCTTAGCAGTTCGGAGTACACCATCAACAGTGCGCTAGGTTATATCTCCCTTAAAGGAGGATTGCAGACCGACCAGGTGCTCGCCGTTTCCTATGAATATACTTATGGCGGCGTGACTTATCAGGTGGGTGAGTTCTCTAGTGACCACACCAACGTGAATGAAGTGCTCTTTGTCAAGTCGCTTAAGAACACGAGCAACAACCCCTCTCAAGGCAACTGGAGGCTGATGATGAAGAACGTCTACTACCTTGCTTCATCCGTAGAGAAGGATAAGTTCCGCCTAGATGTCAAGTATCAGAGTGACACCACGGGCGTATACCTTTCTTATATACCCGAGAAGCAAGTAAAGGACATCACCTTGATCAAACTCTTAGGAGCCGATCGCCTAGACAATAACAACAATGCGCACCCTAACGGATACTTCGATTATGTAGACGGATACACCGTTTCCAATGGTCGCGTGTTCTTCCCCGTAGCCGAACCGTTTGGTTCCTATGTGTACAACTACCTCGTAGGCAAAGGCGTCAGTCAGGAACAAGCTGCCAAGTATGCTTTTACCGAGCTATACGATTCTACCAAAACCACTGCCAAACAGATAGCTGAGAAGGATAAGTATCTCCTCGTGGGACAATATCGAGGCACATCCGCCAATGTCATCTCGCTGGGTGCATACAACGTTCCGCAAGGTTCGGTGGTGGTGACTGCGGGTGGCGTGACGCTAACAGAGGGTTCTGATTACTCCGTGGATTATAGTGCGGGTGAGGTGACAATTCTTAATCAGAGCCTTATTGACGCTGGAACCAATATCAATGTGTCCCTCGAAAGTCAGAGCGACTACGGCCAAGAACGTAAGACAATGCTGGGACTGAACTGGGAATACGACTTCTCAAAGGACTTCCAGGTGGGCGGTACGTTCATGCATCTGTCCGAACAAGCTCTTACCAATAAGGTTGCGATGGGATCGGAACCGCTCAACAATACCATCTGGGGTGTCAATCTGAACTGGAAGAAAGAAAGTCAGTGGCTCACAAACGTGCTTGACAAGATTCCGTTCTTGCATCTGACGCAACCCTCACAGATCTCTTTGTCTGCCGAGTTTGCCCAACTTGTTGCTGGCAAAGCAAAAGGAACACAGAGCAATGCGTCCTATCTAGACGACTTTGAAAATACCAAGAGCACCATAGACGTGTCTCAACCCACCTCTTGGATCATCTCCTCGGTGCCAAGCGACTTCCCCGAACAGAGTGACAAGACCACCCTGAAGAGTGGTTACAATCGCTCGCTCTTGGCATGGTATAACATCGATCCGCTCTTCACACGACGCAGTTCGTCTCTCACACCGGGTCACATCAAGAGCGATCTCAATCAGTTGTCCAACTATTATGTACGCGAGGTGTACACCCACGAGCTGTTCCCTAACCGCGATTTGAATAATTATAGCGGTCAGTCGTCTATGCTCTCGGTGCTCAACCTTGCTTTCTATCCACAAGAGCGTGGTCCTTACAACTTCAACCCAGACCTCGATATCAATGGACATCTGACCAATCCGAGCAAGACTTGGGGCGGTATGATGCGCAAGCTAGATACCAACGACTTTGAAACAGCTAACATTGAGTACATCGAGTTTTGGATGCTTGACCCCTTTATCTATACATCTAGTCAGGCAGACGCTAACCAATATGGTGGCGACTTCTACATAGATCTCGGTGAAGTGAGCGAGGATGTGCTGCGAGACGGAAAGAAATTCTATGAGAGCGGTATGCCCGTGGATGGCAGTAACGCTTGGACGACAACCCAGTGGGGCCGCATTCCGACTCAGACCACACAGACTTATGCCTTTGCAACGACCTCGGGTAGCCGTGCATTGCAGGACGTTGGTTTCAATGGACTGACCGATGAGCAAGAACAACAGTTCGATTCTTATCAGGATTTCCTTACGCAGGTGCAGTCGAAAGTGAGAACGGAGGTGTACGACTCTATCTATGCTGACCCTGCTAATGACGATTACCATTACTTCCGTGGTACCGATTTTGATAACAAGCAAGCCTCTATCCTAGAACGATATAAGCGTATCAACAACCCACAAGGCAACTCGCCCGACACCGATACACGTAGCGAAAACTATGATACGTCCTATAAAACCACGCCCGACGTGGAAGATATCAATCAGGATTATACGCTTAACGAATACGAAAAGTACTATCAGTATCATGTGTCTATACGTCCTGAGGACTTGGTAGTGGGTCAAAACTTCATCGTAGACAAGCGTGAGACCACACCTTCGCTACGTAATGGTGAGACCGGACACGCCACTTGGTATCAGTTCCGTATACCTTTGGAGGAGTTTGAGAAACGCTTTGGCGGCATCAGCGACTTCACTAGCATTCGCTTTATGCGTATGTTCTTGACAGGTTTCAGCAAGCCCATCGTGTTGCGTTTTGGCTCTCTAGACCTTGTAAGAGGCGAATGGAGACAATATACCCAAAACCTCAGCAATACAGGAAACAACACCGGAACCATGTCAGTGAGTGCGGTGAGCATCGAGGAAAATAGCAACAAGACACCGGTCAACTATGTTTTGCCTCCTGGAATAGAACGTACCACTGACCCAACGCAGCCACAGCTCGTTGAAAGCAACGAACAGGCGCTCTCCATGATGGTCACTCGATTGGGTTCGGGTGAGTCGAAGTGTGTCTACAAAAACACCACATTAGACCTTCGTCAGTATAAGCGCATCCAGATGTTTACCCACGCCAATGCGCTGGAACAGAACACCACCAACCTTGGTAATAGTCAGTTGGCTGTGTTTGTGCGCCTCGGCTCCGACTATAAGAACAATTACTATGAGTACGAAATACCATTGTCTCTTACCCCCGCCGGCACTTACAATGGCTATTCGCTTGAAGGATGTAAGGCTGTTTGGCCCGAAGATAACATGCTGGACGTAGCTTTGAGCGTGTTTACCAATGTCAAGAAAGCTCGCAATGAGGCTAAGGCTGCTGGTACGGCAAGCTATAACCAACCCTTCTCTGCCTACGACGAGAATCATCCAGCCAACAAAATCACCGTCATGGGTAACCCAACGCTTGGCGAAATCAAAACAATGATTGTCGGTGTGCGCAATCTTAGCGCCGAAGAGAAGAGCGGTGAGGTGTGGGTTAACGAGCTGCGTCTGCTCGAATATAACAATAGTGGTGGATGGGCAGCTAAGGGTCAGCTTAACATACAGCTTTCCGACTTCGGTAGTATCGACCTTAACGGTAGTTATACCACGGAAGGATTCGGTGGACTGGAGCAAGGCGTGAGTGAACGCCAAACCGATAACGTCAGCGACTATACCGTCACTGCCAACCTAGAACTGGGTAAGTTCTTCCCCGAAAAAGCCAAGGTCTCAGCGCCATTATACTATAGCGTGAGTCATCGCGAGAGCAAACCAAAGTATAATCCGCTTGATACGGATATGCGTCTGCAGGACGCTCTCGATGCTACAGAGGACCAACATACTCGCGATAGCATCCAGTCGATTGCTGTAACGAAGAATATTACCACCAACTTCTCGCTCTCTAATGTGCGAGTAGGTATCCAGAATAAGCGTCATCCGATGCCTTATGACCCCGCCAACTTCTCGTTCTCTTACTCGCATAGCCACACGCACTCAAGCGGCGAGACCACTGTGTACGAGAATGAGGACAATTGGCGTGGTGCTTTCGCTTACAGTTGGACTCCGGTGTATAAGGCTTGGCAACCTTTCAAGAAAATGATTAAGAGCAAGTCGAAGTGGTATGAGATTCTGAAACGATTTGGGCTGAACTGGTTGCCGCAGAATATAGCATTCAATACGGAGATGACGCGTAGCTATTATGAGCTGCAAGAGCGCGATCTAGAGTCGACCGAGAACGGCATGTTGCCCCTCACGTTCAGCGAACAGTTCCTTTGGAACCGCGATTTCTCTATCCGTTGGGATCTGACCAAGAATCTCCACATGAACTTCCAAAGTGCTACGCATGCCGAGATAGAGGAGCCTTACACACCTATAAATAAAGATCTCTACCCCGACTCGTACACGGCTTGGAAAGACTCCGTGCGTACCAGCATTGGTCATTTCGGCACACCGCTCGACTATCAGCAAAACTTTACCGCGTCATATCAGCTTCCGCTCAATCTCATTCCTATCTTCGACTGGGTCAATGCGGATGCTAGTTACACCTCGGCATATACTTGGGTGCGTGGCACAGACCTCGAAGATGGCACCTCGCTGGGCAATACCATCACGACCAACCGCACCTTCAGTCTTAACGGAACGTTCAATCTAGAGAAGCTTTATGCGCATGTGCCCTTCTTGAAGAAGACCAATGACCGATTTAACAAGGCTGGACAGAATAAGAACAAGTCACAGGTCAACAGCCGTCGGAATAACACTGCGCGTCCTGCAATGAACGCAGTAAACAAGAAGGGTGCGCCTGATGACCAAAAGAAAGATGGCAAAGATGATGATAAGAAGAACGAACTGCCTAAGAATAAGCGTAGTTTTGAGAAAGAAATCGTCATCAATGCCGACACCTCGATGGTGGTATCGCATGGCAAGAAGAGCAAGCGCATCGTTGTATCGGCTAAGAGCGAAGATGGCAAACAGGTGAAGCTGAAGTGGAAGAAGATGGATGAGAACAAGATTAAGGTCTTCAACCGCACCGACTCTGCTATTCGTGTCAAGCTCACCGTCACCGCCAAAGAGCCTCTTGAGGAAAAGGGTTGGTATAAGACGGCGCAGTGTATAGCTCGCGTGATGATGATGGTGCGTAACGTAAGCTTCACCTATCGCAACCAGTACTCAATGTCACTGCCAGGCTTTATGCCCACTATCGGTAAGGCTTTCGGTCAGAAGAACGCTGCCAATGCAATGGCACCAGGTCTCGACTTTGCCTTTGGCTTTATCGATGATAGCTATATCGACAAGGCCAATCGCAATGACTGGCTCTTGATTAATGACAGTGTGGCTACGCCAGCTACGACCAATAAGACCGAAGATCTGCAGTTGCGCACCACTCTTGAACCCGTCAAGAACTTCAAGATTGATCTCAATGCTAGTCGTACGCAGACCACCTCTAAGAGTATACAGTACATGTATCAAGGTAATCCCACCACGCAGAGTGGTACGTTTACCATGACCACGCTTTCTCTAGGTACAGCTTTTGAGGGTATGGGCGATGCTAATAACGGTTATAAGAGTAAGACTTTCGAGAAATTTGTCAACTCGCTAGACGGCTTCCGTGATCGTGTTGAGGCTCAATACGTAGGTAAGAATTACCCATCAGCATTCGGCGGAGGACAGTTTGACCCCGCTAACGGAAGCGTAGACAAGTATAGCGCAGACGTGATGATTCCCGCATTCCTCAATGCTTATACCAGTATGGGTGGCGTGGGACTGAACCTGTTCCCTGCATTGCGTAGCCTCTTGCCCAACTGGAGCATCCGTTACAGCGGTCTGTCACAGCTTCCTTGGTTCCGTGATGTGTTCAAGAGTGTGAACCTTACCCACTCTTACAAGAGCATTTTCGCCATTGGCTCCTATCAAAGCTATAGCACCTGGATGGCGCTGGATGGCAATCTAGGCTTCACCACTGACGCTACCACAGGCAATCCAGTCCCTAGCTCGATGTTCAACATCTCTCAGGTGAGCATCAATGAGCAGTTCTCACCACTGCTCGGTGTGTCCGTGACGATGCAGAACGACCTCACCGCAGAGATCAAGTATGTGCAGTCGCGTGTGCTTTCGCTCTCAATGACCAGCGTGCAGCTTAGCGAAGCGCTATCGAAGGACTGGGTTTTAGGCTTTGGTTATAAGGTGAACAACTTCAATCTCTTTGGCGGACGCAACCATAGAGCTGTAAAGACTAATAAGAACAAGAAAGGTGACGACAAGAGCCAGAATCAGAACAAGCAGTCAAAACAGAGCTCGTCCTCCTCTTCTAATAAAGGTGTCAACCACGACTTGAACCTCCGTCTCGATATAAGCTACCGCAAACAGGCATCCATCACCCGTGATATCGCTTCGATGACATCAACTGCTTCCAGCGGCAACACAGCGTTTAAGTTTTCGTTCACGGCTGATTACACCCTCTCCAAGCTGCTTACGATGAGCTTCTACTATGACATGCAGACCAATACACCGTTGCTATCGTCAAGTAGTTATCCCACGACGACGCACGATTTCGGATTCAATCTCAAACTTAGTTTAACACGATAATGCACCAAAACAAGAAACTCTTGCTTTCGACCGGTCTGTTAGCGCTCTCTCTGTCGGCTGCCAATGCACAAGACCTTGTTACCGATACGCTAGACAGCGATATGCTAGTGGTACCTGAAAGCAAGCCATTGTCGCCCTTTCAGCAGAAAGTGGATAAGCTCAGTAACAACCGATGGTTTCAGTCAACCTATATCGCGGTGCCACTGATAGCCGGCGGACTGATTGAGAAACATCAAGATACTAAGTTTCGTAAGTTGCGCAACGATTTCCTGCCCGAGTTTCATCGTACCTTGGATAATTATCTCCAAGTCACACCAGCTGCTATTACAGTTGGCTTGAAAGCCCTGGGTGTACCCTCGCGGAGCTCATGGGGACGCTTGGCATTGAGCAGTGCGCTCTCTGCGGGGATGATGGCAACGGTGGTCAATGGCCTCAAATATTCCACACATCAGACACGTCCAGATGGCACAGACACCCGTAGCTTCCCCTCAGGACATACCGCCACGGCATTCACCACAGCCACCATCCTCTCTAAGGAATACGGACATCTATCGCCTTGGGTGAGTGTAGGCGCTTATGCCGTGGCTACCACGACAGGTCTGATGCGTATAGCCAACAATAAACATTGGCTATCGGATGTGATGGCGGGTGCTGGAATAGGTATTTTGAGTACAGAGTTTGGTTATTGGATAGCAGATGCAATCTGCAAGGATCGTGGATTGAACGATGTCAACAAGCGTGAATTACTACTCTCCACATATGATAACCCGTCCTTCCTCGGATTGTATATGGGATTTAATCTGCCGTTGAGCCACTACGATCTCAGTGAGGAGGAAGTGTATCGTACCTCTACCGGAACGACGGCAGGTATCGAAGGAGCATGGTTTCTTACCCCTTACGTCGGTGTGGGTGGACGATGGTCGATCTCGAACATCCAATACACGCTCAACAACACAGAGGCATCGCGCAACACCTTCGACTTTAATACGCTCAGCGTAGGCCCTTATTTCTCGTTACCTATCACTCCGCATTGGCGTGCAGGGTCTAAGTTGTTAGCCCAATACACATGGTATCACAAGACCGATGTAGGTTCGGCGGTTGTTCCACGCAACAGCGGCTTGGGCGTTGGAACAGGTCTTAATATCGACTATCGCGCCAAGCGTAACCTTGAAGCCGGCATCTTCCTCGATTATAATATCCAACCGCCCCATAGCCTAAGCAGCGGCGAATACATGCACACGATGGTCTTAGGAGCTAGGACGGTGGTTCGCTTCTGACCGTAACGCCCCTATCATTGCGGCATCACAAAGGATATTGCGCTCTGTGATAGCTCTTTCTTAGGTTTGCTAACCCATAGCGGAGAGCTATCTATGCGTGAATCATCTTCCAATAAAGACTTCTTTAAAAACTCAAATCATCGTTTTGACGAATCATCAAAGCAGTTATTAGGATGAGAATTAATTTGTTTTGCTTGGAAAAATAAATTAATTCTCATCAGAAAACAATTTATTTTCTATCCCCAAAGAGCCTCTCTTATCATGTCTTCGGTCATCTTTCAGCAGATGAAACTTTACCGAAAGACACGACAGAGAGGCTCTTTGGCGTTTCTTAACAAACGTTTTTGTTGGGTAGCGATAATCGTCTTTCAAGATTTTTTTGCTAAATTTGCCGCAAGAAGGCAATGCTTTCATTAGAAGTAACTAATCTTAACGGAGAGTGAGATAGGCTATGGAACAATACTACGACAAATATATCAGATTCGACTGGGCGATGAAACGTCTGCTTCGCAACAAGACCAACCATGCCGTGTTGGAAGGATTGTTGTATTCGCTGATAGGCAAGAAGATGACCATCAAATGCTTCTTGGAGAGCGAAGGCAACCAGGAAGATTCTCTCGACAAATATAATCGGGTGGATATGTTGGCGGAAGATGAAGATGGCGAACTGATTATCATCGAGATTCAGAATAGCCATGAGATCACTTATTTCCATCGTATGCTCTATGGCGTGTCCAAGGCTATAACCGAATATATTGATAATGGCGATACCTACGACAAGGTGCGCAAGGTCTATTCTATCAATATCGTCTATTTTGAGTTGGGCCAAGGCAAAGACTACGTCTATCATGGCAAGGCCGAATTTAAGGGATTGCATCAGCCACACGACATGTTGAAATTGTCCGTCAAGCAAAGTGAGAAGTTCTTAGGTGTCAAAGAGGGTGATATAGAAAAACGTAAAGATGCTGGCGAGTTGTTCCCCGAGTATTATATCTTGCGTGTGAACGACTTTGACAAGGTAGCCACCACACCGCTTGACGAATGGATAGAGTTTCTTAAAACGGGCAAGATAAGCGATACGACAAAGGCGGCTGGCCTAGCAGAGGCTCGTGAACAGCTGCGTGTCGATTCGCTACCTGATAATCAGCGTCGTGCTTACAAAAGCTATATGGAATCGGTCAGACATATGCGTAGCTTGTTTGATACAAGTCACGATGACGGGTATAGTGAGGGTCATGCCGATGGTCATGCCGATGGTCTAGCTGAAGGTTTAGCGGCTGGTCGCGCTGAAGGTCTGGCAGAAGGTCGCGCAGAAGGTCTTGCTGAGGGTTTAGCAGAGGGGCGAACCGAACGCTCTATAGAGATAGCAAAGCAACTCAAGGCTATGGGAATGTCCGAAGAGCAGATCGCTAAAGCCACGGGGTTGCCTATTGAGAGGGTCTTAGGAATATTTGGAGAATAGTAAAACCGAGAAATAAAAAAGTTCTTCCGTTAAAAGCGATGCCATTACAAGGCAAGTGTCTACGCTTTTAACGGAAGAACTTTGAGTCTTTTGATAGATATCAGTAGTCTTTATAGATCGAATGATGCAATGTCTATAAAGGCAAGGTGAAGCGACAGAGATTAGTCGATCACCGCAAAGTGGCGAAGTGCATATGCCACACCATCCTCGTCAACGTGCCGTGTGACGTAGTCGGCTGTTTGCTTTACCTCGTCCACGGCGTTACCCATAGCCACGCCAATGCCCGCCTCTTTGATGATAGGCACGTCGTTGCCACCATCGCCAAAGGCCATCGTTTCACTAAGGTCAATACCTTCGTGTGCCGCTAGGGCATGCAATCCCTTTCCTTTGTCGGCCTGTTTGTTGGTGATGTCAGTGAAAGCGGGATACCATCGGGCGCTGGTGCAGCTCGGAAGGTGGGGCATGAGGGGACGTTCCTGCTCTTCGGTGATGAAGGGCGTAACCTGAAGGATGCGCTCATCGCTGATATCATCAAGCGTGACAAAAGGATAATCGTCTAATCCCAGTCCCACACGGAACACTTCGCTGAGGATAGGTTTGTCGTTGTACACCGCAATATGCTTATCGCCCACCACCACTACAGGCTCGTCACACTCTTTAGCAGTAGATAGAATGCGGTCAACTTCTAGACGAGGTATGTCATAACAACAGATGGTGGAATCGCCTACAAAGCAATGAGCGCCATTGGCTGTGATGTATCCGTCAATGAGTGAAGTGATCTGCTGAAGATTGATAATCAACTGTACGGGACGCCCAGTGGAGATATATACCTTGATGCCGCGTTGCTTAGCTTGTACGAGCGCATCGATGGTCGACTGTGGAATGACGTGCGTCTTGAAGCTGACCAACGTACCATCAATATCAAAGAACAATGCTTTTATACTCATAGGTGTGTCTTAGAGGGGGAATGGTAAGCGATTAGAATAAAGAAAGGGTGTACAGATAGACCACTGCAGCGGGGATAGCCATAAGCGAAGAGTCGAATCGATCAAGCATGCCGCCATGTCCCGGGATGACGTTGCCGCTATCCTTGATGCCGAGCGTACGCTTGAACAGACTCTCAACCAAGTCGCCCCAAGTGCCGAAGACGCATACCACCACTCCCAGTCCCATCCATTGCAGGATATTGAGCGTGTGTGCGCTACCGCCTCTGTTGATATACCAACCAATGAGTCCGGCTATCATCAGGGCAAAGATACCGCCACCGATGCTGCCTTCCCATGACTTTCCCGGGCTTACGCGTGGGAAGAGTTTGTGCTTGCCTAGCAGTGATCCGCTGCAGTAAGCGCCAGTGTCGTTGCTCCAAAGCAAGATAAACACGCTCAACGGAACGAGCATGTCCACCGTGCGTATGCCGTCAGCTGAGGTCTGAAAGGCCAATACGTTGATCATAGAGAAGGGTAGGGCGATATACATCTGCCCCAACATGGTGTAAGCCCATGTTGCTATGGGGTTCTCATTCTTGAGATACAGCTCGGCAATGAGCAGATATACCACACTTAATATATAAGGTATATAGGCACTGAATCCCTCAACGAACCCCAATCGTTGTCCTGCCACAGCAATGAAGAAGTAGACACCGGCTGCTGTGGAGATGAAACGATTGACGTTAACACCCTCAATCGTGTTGACCAACCCTGTAAACTCCCATAGCGTCATACCCGTAATGATGGCAAAGAGCACCACCATGTATTGAGGACTCAAGAAGCCACAGACCATAATGGCTACGAACAAGGCGCCAAAGATGGTGCGAGTGATCAGATTCTTTTGTTTATCAGTCATTGTTGTCTTGATGTTGCTAGTTGGTGAATAGGCCTATGCTTGTTGCTGGTTATCCTCAGATGATGTAGTAGGAGCGTTGTCATCATCGTGCTGATTATCATCTGAATGGCTCTGTGCCTCGTGCTCGCGCTGTGCTTGCTGAGCAGCTTCGGGCATGTTCTCGAGCTTGAGCTGTTCTTTCTCTTCTTGATCCATCAGCTCCTCAGTACGACTTACCCATGGGCGCTTACCAAAGATCTTCTCTACATCCTCAGCCATAATCACCTCACGCTCTACCAAGAGGTCGGCTAGCTTCTTATGTCCTTCCTTGTGTTCGGTTAAGATCTGCTTAGCACGGGCATACTGATCATTGATCATCTTGATCACTTCCTCGTCCATGATGCGTGCGGTGGTTTCAGAGTAAGGCTTTTGGAACTGATACTCGGCGTTGTTATAGTAACAGATATTGGGCAACTTGTCGCTCATACCTGCATAGGCAATCATTCCGTACGAGCTCTTGGTGGCACGTTCAAGGTCGTTCATCGCACCAGTGGATATATGTCCGGTGAAGAGCTCTTCGGCAGCACGTCCTCCAAGGAGTGAGCACATCTCGTCAAGCATCTGCTCTTTGGTAGTGATAGGACGTTCTTCAGGTAGATACCATGCTGCTCCCAACGCTTGGCCGCGAGGCACGATGCTTACCTTAACCAATGGATTGGCATGTTCGCAGAACCAGCTTATCGTGGCATGACCAGCTTCGTGGATAGCAATGGTGCGCTTCTCGTCGGCAGTCATCACCTTGGTCTTCTTCTCCAGTCCACCAATGATACGATCTACGGCATCAAGGAAGTCTTGTCGGGTCACCTCGCTACGATTGTGACGGGCTGCTATCAGAGCCGCCTCGTTGCACACGTTGGCAATATCTGCGCCTGAGAAACCTGGTGTCTGACGTGCTAAGAGATCCACATCTACTGCTGGATCCATCTTTAGTGGGCGCATATGTACCTGGAAGATGGCTTTGCGCTCGGTCAGGTCGGGTAGGTCTACGTGGATCTGACGGTCAAAACGGCCTGCACGTAGCAACGCCTTGTCAAGCATGTCCACACGGTTGGTTGCGGCAAGAACGATGACACCGCTATTGGTTCCGAAACCGTCCATCTCCGTCAAGAGGGCGTTGAGGGTGTTCTCGCGTTCATCGTTACCACCCATAGATGGGCTCTTGGAACGTGCTCTACCCACAGCGTCAATCTCATCGATGAAGATAATGCAAGGCGACTTCTCCTTAGCTTGGCGGAAGACGTCTCTTACGCGGCTTGCACCAACGCCGACAAACATCTCGACAAAGTCGCTACCACTCATCGAGAAGAATGGTACGCCAGCTTCACCGGCTACGGCTTTGGCAAGCAACGTCTTACCTGTACCCGGAGGACCAACGAGCAAAGCTCCCTTAGGAATCTTTCCGCCAAGGTCGGTAAACTTCTTCGGGCTCTTGAGAAACTCTACAATCTCTTGCACTTCTTGCTTGGCACCTTCCTGTCCAGCAACATCCTTGAAAGTGATACCCAGCTCGTTGGCTTTCTCATAGAGCTTTGCCTTCGATTTGCCTACGCTGAAGATGCCGCCTGATGAGCCACTGCCACCATTCATGCGGCGTATCATCCAGAACCAGAATACGATAAGAATGAGCCATGGAAACGCAGAGATAAGCAAGTCGGTGAACACATTGCTCTTCTTGTTCTCATAACTGAAGGCTGCTATCTTCTTGTCTTTGACTGCTGCGGTAAGGAATGTCTCAAGGTTGTCAAGCGAGCCTATCTCCACTTCTACGTAGGGATTCTGCCCTGTTTGCTTTGTTCCAGCCTGAAAGATGTCACGGATATGCTCGGGCTTAACAAACATATCGAGCTGACTCTCGTTCTTGTTGATGACCACGCGTGTGGCGTATCCCTTGTTGACATAGTCTACAAACTGTGTGTAGTCTTTCTTTATGCTGACTGATGAGCTTGTAACGTCACCCGCAAATCCCGAGAAAAAGATTGTGGCCAACCCAATGATGCACACAATGTAAATCCAGTTCATATTGAACTTGGGCATCTTTGGACCTTGAGGTTGGTTGTTGTTGGATGGTTGGTTTTTATTCATTTTTGTTTTTCTGTGATAAGAAGAATGTATTGGTGTGTTAGTCTAGGTCGGGTAGCTCGGTGATCTCTGCATCCTCCCATAGATGTTCCAGGTCATAATATTCACGTGTCTCGGGCAGGAAGATATGCACCAGCACGTCAACATAGTCGATAGCAACCCACTGGTTGTTACCCAATCCGCTGCAGTGCACGGGTTTCTCGCCGTGAATCTCCCTTACATAGTCGCTTACCGACTCGGCAATGGCTTCCACCTGGGTAGGGGAGTTGCCCTGACAGATGATGAAATAATGGCAGATAGAACCGATGATATTTGATAAATCTGCTATAACAATCTTGCTACCTTTCTTGTCTTGAATTCCTTTGGTGATTGATTCTACTAATCGTTTTGTATCGCTCATGTATTTATTATATATATAATGTGGTGCAAAGGTAGCAGAAAAAGGATAAAGGGGCAAATGAAATAACTTTTTTTAGTGACATATTCAGTTAGCCTTAACGTTCTTTCATAACGGCGAGAATGCTTGTGATGGTTCTCTTTTAGGCTTCTTAGCCGTTCTAAAAGCAAATAGCACCATCAACGCAAGGGTTGATGGTGCTATTTGATAAGGTTGTGGCGCGAGTTAGTAACCGCGTGATTCGCTTGTTCCCGTGACGTGTCCGTAACGATCTTTGTAGGTCGTCGTGGTCTTGCCGCTATAATTTTGGCGTGTCTCGCTTGATCCCGTGACGTGCCCATAACGATCTTTATAGGTCGTTGTGGTCTTGCCGCCATAGTTCTGTCGGGTTTCGCTGCGACCGGTTTCTCTTCCATATTGGTCTTTATAGACGGTCTTGGTGTTGCCGTATCGGTCAGTGGTGGTCTCCGATTTGCCTGTGATATGGCCATACCTATCACGTTGGGTCTCCACCACGCGATTGCTTTGTGCTTTGATACTGATGCTACATAGCATGAGGAGCGTCAGTAAGGTTAATGTTTGCTTCTTCATAATAAGTCTCTCCAAATGAATAATATAATAAGCAATACCAATTGTTAATGGTTCGCTTTGGCAAAAGTAAATCTAAATTCTGAATTGCGCAATAGCTTTAACACTAATTAGTTAGTTCTATTCGATTCTTTTGGGAGCCGCTTTCTCATAGTTTTGTAAGGCTTGTTGGGTGCGTGCCATGATGGTCTGACGCAGGCTCTCGGGCTGTAGGACAGTGACCTGCTCGGCAAAGGCCAAGATCTTCTGCTCCAGTTCGAAATTGATAATCACATCAAACTCGACAAAGACGCCCTCCTCGTCTTCTCCCACCTTGCGTTGACTGCCGTGCCAGGGTTTCGTCTCCACATATCGATAGTCGCTCTTTGAGAAATAAAGCAGCACCTTTTCGCTCTGCTTGTCATTGAGCTTGGTAATGCCGATGAAGTCTTCAAAGTATTCGTTGAAGTCGATATTGCTCTCCCGATAAGGCACATGCGCCAGCGTGATGGTCTGGATGCGGTCTAGCGCAAAGACACTTAAAGAGTCGGGGTATTCCTCGTTGCCGCAGCATAGGAACCATCTGTTGTTGTATTGTTTGAGGTAATAGGGGTGAATGACAAACTCGCGTGGCTCGGGTCGCTTAAAACTCTGATACTTTAACGTCAGTGGACGTTTATAGCGAATGGCATCAAAGATCGGTGTAAAAAACTCTATTCCCTTGTTGTAGAACGGTGATTCGAAACCCACGATGGGCACAAGGTCATCGCAGATGCTCTTGCTAAGGTTCATGTGCAAGCTCAACTCGCGCATCCATTCAAACTGTGGCATCCCTTCAAACTTACGTATGACGTCCATTGCCTCCTGTAGGTGAAGCCAGTCGTCGTCAGTAAGGTCGGTGGAAAAGATGCTGAAGTTGGGATCTTTGTACTTGTATAGCGTGTGGCGACCATGTCGTTCGCGCGAGATAGATACCTTATATTCGTTTTCGATGTTCAGTAAGTCGTCAAAAAGCGTGGTGCGCGAGGTGATGATTGGTTCACCACGAGCCTTCAGCTCTTGGTTGCAGAAGTCTAATAGCTCCCTTCCGGTGTAGGCGTGGCCACTGCTTAGGCAACGATCCAGCACCTTTAGGCGTGTTGAGTAGTTTTTAGAATTTGGCATATTGGTTCGTTTTGTGTTGTTTGTAAGAAATTTTCAGTCTCCAATTGCAAAGGTATAGTAAATCTTTGATAACGAAAAGGACTCATTTGAAGATTTTTAATTGTGTTCAGATAGGTCGAACTGAAGACTTATACCTTTGCACCGGATTTACAAAAATAGCGCTTAAAAGAACCTGAGAAGAAGAATAAACGACAAAACGGATATGGCGTGTGAAACCCATTGAGATTTCGCCGCTTGATGATGAAATGTTATTGTAAGGTAAGTAGATTGTTATATGATATGTGGGACATCCTCATTTCACGGACTTAATGAGTTTTTCTATGTGATGAACATGGGCGAAGCGAAGCTAATTTGGCTTGCTTTGCCCATATATTGGTATATGTTTATCCCAACAAATCACTGATGATTGCCGCTGCGTTATCGGGCGCAACGCCATCGCCTAGGCGGTCAATGACCGTCTGGTATTGCTCTAGCATCGTCTCACGTGAGGGCTTTCCTGGTAACAATTGGTAGAGATGGTTGGCGATGTTGTACACTGTGAACTGATCAGCGAAGAGTTCTGCCACGATGGGAGCGTCTGCAATGAGATTGACCAGTGAGATATATTTCACTTGCATCACGTGGTTGAAAGCGAAACGAATCAGTGATGGCAGTGGCGTCTTATAGCAAACCACCTGTGGTACACGGAAGAGCGCTGTCTCAAGGGTGGCTGTTCCGCTCGTCACCAGTGCAGCTGTGGCATGCGAAAGCAAGGCGTAGGTGTCGTTGTCGATGACTGTTGCTTCGTGTCCGTTGAGATATTGGTCGTAAGCAGCAAGGTCAATAGATGGTGCACCAGCAATGACTAGTTGGTAATCGTGAAAGCGCTGTGCGGCTTCGAGCATCGCAGGCAGGTTGTCCTTGATCTCTTGTTGTCGGCTTCCAGCAAGTAGGGCGATGATGGGGCGATTGTCTAGCTGATGGCGTGAGCAGAAATCGGCAAATGATTCAGTGTATGATTTTTGGAACGTAAGCACCTCTTCCACCGTTGGATTGCCCACATAATGAATCTTGTAATGGTGCTTCTGCTCATAGAAGGGAACTTCGAATGGCAAGATAGAGAACATCTCATTCACGTCGCGCTTGATAGAACGGATGCGCCATTCCTTCCATGCCCAGATCTTGGGTGATATATAATAGTAGACAGGGATGGATGAATGCTTGTGTACGTGCTTGGCTATGCTGAGGTTGAAGCCAGGATAGTCGACCAATATCACCACATCGGGTTGCCAATTGATGATATCTTGCTTGCAGAACGTCATGTTGCGCATGATGGTACGTAGATGCAGCAACACCGGAACGAATCCCATGTAAGCCAGATCCTTATAGTGGCGCACGCGCACACCACCCACTTCGTACATCAAGTCGCCTCCGAAGAAGCGAAACTGTGCGTCAGAGTCCCACCGTTGTAGCGACTTCATGAGTCGGCTGGCATGTAGGTCGCCACTTGCTTCACCCACAATCAAGTAGTATTTCATCGCTTCTTCGTGCTTAAATTATAATTCTTCGTAATCCTTCATCTGCTCAAGCAGTTGGTGATCGGTCACATCTACTAGCGTGGGCGTAACCGAAACATAGCCGTTGTTCAATGCCCATTGATCCGTATCGGTGGCTTCAGGCTCATCGTTACGATACTCGCCCGTCATCCAATAATAGCTGAAACCACGTGGATGATTACATTTTACCACTTCATTGACCCAACTGCCATAGCCCATTCTGCACATCTTGATACCTCGGAAGTCATCGCCTTTCGGGAAATTTACGTTCAGGCAGATGCCTTTAGGTAATCCGTCTTGTAGCACTTTGCCCACAATCTTACGCACGTAAGGCCGTAATGGTGAGAGGTCAGCGTGCGGATCGTAGTCGCATGAGGAGAAAGCGATAGACGGAATGTATTTCATGGCGCCTTCGTATGCGATTCCCATCGTCCCACTGTAATGGTTGTTCACAGAAGAATTGTCTCCGTGGTTGATGCCACCGATGATAAGGTCGGGCTGGCGAGATTGGAGCAGCTCGTGAAGGGCTATCTTCACGCAGTCAACGGGGGTGCCTGAGCACGACCATACCTCTGCTTCGCTGAACGATTCCTGCCGATTGAGCCGCAGATAGTTCACCGTTGAGAAGGCACACGAGAATCCGGAACGAGCCGAATCGGGCGCACACACCACTACATCAGCCATGTCGGAGATAAAAGACACTAGAGAATGGATGCCGTTACTTTGGTATCCGTCATCGTTGGAAACAAGAATGAGAGGTTTCTTCATACCAAGTTAATTATCTTTCTTTTGGCTGCAAATGTACTAAAAAAGCTGCAGAAAACGTTCTTTCTCATATTATTTGTGTACCTTTGCCCAATAATTAGCCTGTTGTTCGGACCTTCACATTTTCAGGAAGCATTCACATTGTGACAAGAGAGCCTAACGACAGTAGGATACAAAAAGGAGAAAGGAAATTCAATATTTATATGGGAAAGATAATCGCATTAGCCAATCAGAAGGGTGGCGTAGGCAAAACCACCACTACCATCAACCTTGCTGCATCGCTTGCAACGCTTGAGAAATCGGTGCTTGTGATTGATGCCGATCCTCAAGCTAACGCATCAAGCGGTTTGGGAGTAGATATCAAGGAGGTAGACTGCTCGGTGTATGAGTGCATTGTGGACCATGCGGATATTCGCGATGCTATTTATACCACCGATATCGAAGGATTGGATATTGTGCCGAGCCACATTGACCTAGTGGGAGCAGAGATTGAGATGCTCAATATGAAGAACCGTGAAGGTGTACTGAAGGAGTTGCTCAAGCCGATACGTGACGAATATGACTTTATCTTAATCGACTGTTCGCCTTCTTTGGGCTTGATTACAGTCAACGCTCTTACTGCAGCCGATTCGGTGATTATCCCCGTTCAGTGTGAATACTTCGCTTTGGAAGGTATCAGCAAGCTTCTTAATACCATTAAGATTATCAAGAGCAAGCTTAATACCAAGCTCGAGATAGAGGGATTTCTGCTCACGATGTATGATAGTCGTCTTCGTTTGGCTCGCCAAATCTACGATGAGGTAAAACGCCACTTCCAAGAACTCGTGTTCAAGACCGTCATACAGCGTAACGTGAAACTATCCGAGAGCCCTAGTCACGGACTGCCTGTGATTCTATATGATGCCGATTCGACTGGCGCACGAAACCATCTCGCTTTGGCAAATGAGATCTTAGAGAAGAATACAGCGACCAAGTAATCCGCCGAAATCCATATATCCTTATTATATAATAGAACGACAACGACTATGCCCGTACATAAGAAATATAGTAGAAACGCCAAAACCAACGCCTTGGGTCGAGGTCTCGATGCCCTTATCTCTACCGAGTCGGTGAGCACGCAGGGAAGTAGCACCATCAATGAGGTAGCTATTGATATGATCGAACCCAATCCCAATCAGCCTCGTCGCGAGTTTGATCCAGTAGCGTTAGAGGAACTATCCCACTCCATTCAGCAGATTGGTATCGTACAGCCCATCACCCTTCGTCAGGTAGATGACAATCGTTTTCAGATCATTGCTGGTGAGCGTCGTTGGCGTGCATCCCAGTTGGCTGGGCTGAAAGCTATCCCCGCATACATCCGAACCATTAAGGATGAGAACGTGATGGAGATGGCTCTCGTGGAGAATATCCAGCGCGAGGACCTCAATGCCATCGAGATCGCTTTGGCATACGAGCACTTGTTGGAAAAGAGTGGTATGACCCAAGAGAAGGTAGCCGAACGTGTGGGCAAGAGTCGTGCCGCTATAGCCAACTACCTACGCCTCCTTAAGCTTCCAGCACAGGTGCAGATGGCGCTTCAGAAGAAAGAGATTGACATGGGGCATGCTCGTGCCTTGTTGTCACTTGATAGCCCTTCCTTGCAGCTTAAGCTCTTCCGAGAGATTCAGAAGAACGGTTACAGCGTGCGTAAGGTAGAAGAACTCTGTCAGAAGCTCAATAGCGGAGAGGATATCCCGACCGCAAAGAAGAGCATCAGCGCAGGTAAGCGGTTGCCAGAGGAGTTTGGCATGCTCAAGGAACGCCTTTCCTCCTTCTTCGAAACCAAGGTTCAGATGTCATGCAACGACCAGGGTAAAGGTCGTATCAGCATACCATTCTCGTCTGAAGAAGACTTACTTAGAATAATGACCATCTTTGATAAGATGAAGTAACGGCCTCACTCACAAAGCGCATACAACGATGATCAATCATAAGACGTGGATACTGACTTTCTCTTGGCTTATGTGCTGCCTTTGCACACAAGCCCAAGTGATGATAGGCGATAGCATCAAGGTCGACTATCCTGAGGACCCACAGTCTCAAAGCATTATCCCTGACGTTGATGACGAGATGGATCCTTCTATCTTGCAGTTAAGCAAGAAGGAAGCTGAACAAGCCGTACCATCACGCGCAGAGAAACATCGCAGTGGACGTGATTGGGCCAAATGGCATCCCGATGCTAAGCGAGCTCTTTGGCTTGCCCTTGTTTTGCCAGGTGCAGGACAGGTGTATAACCGTAAATATTGGAAGCTTCCGATTATCTACGGAGGCTTTGTGGGTTGTATTTACGCCATGACTTGGAACGGACAGATGTACCACGATTACAGCCAAGCCTACATGGACATATCTGACGACGACCCCAACACACAGAGCTATAACCAGTTTCTGCACCTTGGCGCAAAGATTGATGACAGCAATCTCTCCCGTTATCAAGAGTTGTTCCGCAAGCGTAAGAACCGTTATCGCCGATGGAGAGATATGAGTGTGTTTGCTACGATAGCTGTTTATGCACTTTCTGTAATCGATGCGTACGTCGACGCATCCCTTTCCGAATTTGATATATCCGATGATTTGTCGTTGCGCGTATCGCCGACATTGCTTAATAATAATGAGATAGGAACATCAAGGATTCCCAGCAAGTCTACCGCTTTGGGCATCTCTTGCAGTCTGAACTTCTAATAAGGATGATGATCTTATGGAAAAAGAAAATAAAGTCAAGAACAAGGCCGAACTAACCGAACGAGAAAGGGCCGAGAAAGAATTGGTAGACAATGCCTTTCAGCATCTGCTTGATACCTATGTAGCTTCCAGACATCGTAAGAAGGTAGATATTATCACCAAGGCTTTCAACTTTGCGCGCCAAGCTCACAAGGGCGTAAGACGCCTTTCGGGTGAACCATATATCATGCACCCCATCGCTGTGGCACAGATTGCTTGTGAGGAGGTGGGCTTAGGCTCGATAAGCATCAGTGCGGCGCTGCTCCATGATGTGGTGGAAGATACCGATTACACCACAGAAGATATCCAAAACATCTTCGGTCCCAAGATTGCTCAGATTGTTGATGGACTTACCAAGATCTCTGGCGGCATCTTTGGTGACCACGCCTCGGCACAGGCTGAGAACTTTAAGAAGCTCTTGCTTACCATGAGTGATGACATTCGCGTCATTCTGATCAAGATATGTGACCGCCTTCACAATATGCGCACGTTGGCGTCGCAGCCCGCCAGCAAACAATACAAGATTGCGGGGGAAACGCTTTACATCTATGCGCCCCTTGCTCACCGCCTAGGTTTGAACAAGATAAAGAACGAACTGGAGAATCTCAGTTTCAAGTACGAGCACCCTGATACCTATGCGGCAATCGAAAAGCAACTCTTCGAAACCCAAACGCAGCGTGAAGAGCTATTCAATCTCTTTACCAAACCTATCCGTGAGGTGCTTGATAATATGGGTCTGAAGTATGAAATCAAAGCCCGCGTCAAGTCGCCTTATTCCATTTGGAACAAGATGCAGAAGAAGCACGTCACCTTTGACGAGATCTATGACATCCTCGCTGTGCGTATCATCTTCACTCCCAACGTACGCGAAGATGAAATCAATGATTGCTTCAGCATCTACGTGGCACTAAGCAAGATATATAAGAGTCATCCCGACCGACTGCGTGACTGGGTCAATCACCCCAAAGCTAATGGCTATCAGTCGTTGCACGTCACCCTCATGTCACAACAAGGACGTTGGATAGAGGTGCAGATACGTTCTGACCGTATGAACGAAGTGGCCGAGCAAGGATTTGCAGCCCACTGGAAATATAAGGAAGGGGAGGAGATTACTGAGGACGAAGGCGAACTAAACGATTGGTTACACACCATCAAGGAGATTCTTGACGATCCTCAGCCCGATGCGATGGACTTCTTAGATGCCATCAAACTCAACCTCTTTGCCTCTGAAATCTTTGTTTTTACACCTAAAGGCGAAATAAAAACCATGCCCGCAGGGTGTACTGCGCTCGACTTTGCTTTCCAGATTCATACCTTCTTGGGCAGCCATTGTATAGGCGCAAAGGTCAATCATAAGCTTGTGCCCTTAAGTCATAAGCTTCAGAGCGGTGACCAAGTGGAGATCTTAACGTCTAAGGCGCAACACGTCAAACCCTCATGGATCAACTTCGTGAGCACCGCCAAGGCCAAAGGTAAGATTCTTGCTATCCTCCGTAAGGATGGGCGCGAGATCAAGAAACAGGGCGAAGCGACACTCAAGTCGTGGCTTGAGCAGCACGATCTTACTCCTACCACCCAGATTATCGACAAACTTTGTGAGAGTCATAAGCTCTCCAAGCCTGATAATCTCTACATGGCAGTGGGTACCAAGACGATTATCTTAGGTGATAACGACTACGATACCATCTCTGGCAAGGAAAAGAATAGCAAGAGCGAGAGCACATGGCGCAAGTATGTACCTTTCCTTGGAAAGAAGAAAAGCTCCGACGCCGCATCCTCAACGAGTAAGACTACCACCTCGACGGAGAAGAATCTTATTACCGTTGACGACTCACTCAACCGCAAGAAACCTATTTTTATCACCGAAGAGAACATCAATCGTTACCTCTTCCCGCATTGTTGCCATTGCATACCTGATGATGACGTCCTAGGATATATTGACAATCAAGGGCACATTGAGATTCATGCACGCAACTGCACCGTGGCTTCCAAACTCAAAGCTAGCTTTGGCAATCGCATCCTAGATGCCAAATGGAATATGCACCGCACCTTGTTCTTTGATGCTAAGATACAGATACGTGGCATTGATCGCAAGGGATTGCTTAGAGATGTAGCCGAGGTGTTGTCCGAAAAGCTTGGTGTCAACATCCATCATCTCACCTTCTCCAGTGATAAAGGTATCGTGGATGGCATTATCGAACTACATGTTCACGATCGAGCAGAGGTTCGTGTCATTGTGGACAACCTCCGAACCATCACCGATCTACAGGAAGTGAGCCAACTCTAATCTCGCTTCTAATCATTCTGATCATTCATATCGTATAACGCAGAAATCCTCTTCACTTTCGAGTGAGGAGGATTTCTGCGTTTTGTATTATCTATATTGTCTCTTTGTGTTATCTATACCGCCTTTTTGAGTTGCCTATATTGCCTTTTTGTTTTATCTATATGATGTTCTAAAGAATCATGAAAGCTCTTCCAAATGCTTCTTGAGTAGCTTCAGCTCGTCGCGCACATTGGTAAGCATCTCCATGATTTTCTGACTTTTCTCAGCTCCTGAACGATTCTCGGCAAGCATCTTCTTGGCAGCCGCAATCTTAAATCCGCGTACTTTTACCAGGTTATAGATTACCTTAATCTGCTCGATGTCCTTGGCAGTGTATTGGCGCACCCGGTTGCCCGTGGTCTTGGGGCGAAGGTGTGGAAACTCCGTCTCCCAGTAACGCAGCATACTCTCAGTTACATTGAGCTGCTGTGCCACCTCTTTGATTGAATAATAAAGTTTTGCGGGTTTGTCTGCCATAATCCAATCTTATATATATCAAAATGCTTAATCCACTTGCAAAAATAATCAAAAGTCAGTATCTTTGCAAACATTTAGGAGAAATTATAGAATTAAAGGATAAAAAGATGATGACAGCTAATGAAATCCGCGACTCTTTCAAGAGCTTCTTTGAGTCGAAAGGACATGTTGTTGTGCCCTCAGCACCAATGGTGATCAAGGATGATCCCACGCTGATGTTTACCAATGCCGGAATGAATCAATGGAAAGATATCATTCTTGGAACCAAAGAACCCGAACCCCGCCGTCGTTGCGACTCACAGAAGTGTCTGCGCGTGAGCGGAAAACACAACGACCTAGAGGAGGTAGGACATGACACCTACCACCATACCATGTTCGAGATGCTTGGCAATTGGTCGTTTGGCGACTACTTCAAGGAAGGCGCTATCGACTATGCTTGGGAGTATCTGGTCAACGTGCTGCATCTCAATCCTGCCGATCTCTATGTCACCGTGTTCGAGGGCGACGAGACCGAAGGCCTCCAGCGCGATGATGAAGCCGCAAGCTATTGGGCCAAACACGTACCCGCTGACCATATCATCAATGGTAACAAGCACGACAACTTCTGGGAGATGGGTGACACCGGACCTTGTGGACCTTGCTCTGAGATCCATGTTGACTCACGTCCCGAGGCCGAGAAAGCGCTTGTACCCGGTCGCGAGCTCGTCAACAAAGACAACCCACAGGTCATCGAAATCTGGAACATCGTCTTCATGCAGTACAATCGCAAGGCCGATGGCTCTCTAGAAAAGCTCGCTATGCAAGTGATCGATACTGGTATGGGTTTCGAACGCTTGGTGCGCATGCTTCAAGATAAGCACTCCAACTATGATACCGATATCTTCCAGCCCATCATTCATGAGATCGAACGCATCTCGGGCAAGAAGTATGGATACACCACACCTACCGGAGCCAATGGCGAGGGTAGCGATGACCAAGAAAAGGTAGACATCGCCATGCGTGTGGTAGCCGATCACCTACGTGCTGTGGCCTTCTCAATCGCTGACGGACAGCTCCCAAGCAACGCCAAAGCCGGCTATGTGATTCGCCGTATCCTTCGCCGTGCCGTGCGTTATGCCTACACGTTCCTCGATCAGAAGGAAGCCTTCATGTACAAGCTCATGAATGTGCTGATACAAGAGATGGGCGAGGCTTATCCCGAACTCACCGCTCAGCGCGAACTCATCGGTCGCGTGATGAAGGAAGAGGAAGACTCGTTCCTACGCACCTTGGAGAAAGGTATCAACCTCCTCAATGGCGCTATGGACGAACTCAAGGCGCAAGGCAAGACCGAACTCGATGGTGTTCAGGCATTCCGTCTCTTCGATACCTATGGTTTCCCACTTGACCTGACCGAGCTCATCTGCCGTGAGAATGGTTACACGGTCAACGAGAAAGACTTTGATGCCGAGATGGAGAAGCAGAAGGCACGTGCCCGCAATGCCGCTCAGGTAGAGAATGGCGACTGGGAAGTGGTGGCCGAAGGCGAACAAGAGTTTGTAGGTTACGATTATACCGAATACGAATGTCACATCTTGCGTTATCGTAAGGTGACACAGAAGAAGAAAACCTTCTTCGAGCTGGTCCTTGATCACACACCTTTCTATGGAGAGATGGGTGGACAGGTAGGCGATACCGGTCAGCTCGTCTCTGAAGATGAGACCGTGGAAGTGCTCGATACCAAGCGCGAGAATGGTCAGAGCATCCATATCGTAAGCAAACTGCCTCAGAATCTTCAAGCCGACTTTATGGCTTGTGTAGATGTAGACAAGCGCGAAGGTTCTGCTTGCAACCATACCGCTACCCACCTTTTGGATTATGCCCTCAAGCAGGTGCTTGGCGATCATGTGGAACAGAAGGGTTCATATGTTGATGCAGATACACTTCGCTTCGACTTCTCCCACTTCCAAAAGGTCACAGCAGAGCAGTTGCGTCAGGTAGAGCGCATGGTCAATGACATGATACGTCAGGATCTGCCGCTTGATGAGCATCGCGACACCCCAATCGAGGAAGCTAAGAAGCTAGGCGCAGTGGCGCTCTTCGGCGAAAAGTATGGTGACAAGGTACGTGTGGTACGCTTCGGTCCGTCAGCAGAGTTTTGCGGTGGTATCCACGCTAAGAGCACAGGTCACATCGGCTTCTTCAAGATTGTCAGCGAGAGCAGTGTTGCAGCCGGCATCCGCCGCATCGAGGCGCTCACAGGTAAGGCTTGTGAGGAAGCGCTCTACGCTGTTGAGGACAAGCTACAGGAGATCAAGACCCTCTTCAATAACGCCAAAGACCTTGAAGGCGTAGTGCGCAAGTTTATTGAGGAGAACGATCATATGAAGAAAGAGCTCGAGAGCTTCCGCCAGCAACGCGTGGAAGAGCTCCGTAAGCGCCTCGTTGAGAAGGCGAAGGAGGTCAACGGCGTTAAGGTGGTGAAGGCTATCCTTCCTTTGCCAGCCAACTCAGCCAAGGATCTCGTGTTCAAGGTGCGTGAGTCGCTGCCCGAGAATCTGGTCTGCGTATTGGGTTCAGTGGACAATGACAAACCTCTCTTGAGCGTGATGTTCTCTGATGACCTTGTCAAGGAGAATGGCCTCAACGCTGGAAAGATTATCCGTGAAGCCGCTAAGCTCATCAAGGGCGGTGGCGGTGGCCAGCCCCACTATGCTCAGGCAGGCGGTAAAGACGCTGACGGCCTATCTGCTGCTGTGGATAAGGTTGTGGAGCTCGCTCTGTAAAAGCGCTTGTAGCGAGATTACTAATAGCTTAAGGCGGGTATGGAACGCGCCTTAGAAATAAGCCAATCATAAGTTAGTACCAAGGTGTATCGATCCTCTGTCGATATGTCTTGGTATTTTTTTTGTGCTTAAAGGTGAATAGTAAAAATATTTTATTTACTTTTGTATCCGCTCCGCATCATAAGCACAGACTCACATAGTGGGATATGCGTCACCTTGATGTGCGTCCGCTCTTAACCTAAAATTCTCGTTTTATGTATTCATACCGATCATTCGCCTTGACTTTGGCCGTCGTGACGTGCATCTGCAGTTGTCACCGCACCACCAAACCTACCCATAAGGCTGCGTCATCAGCTGACACCACGCAGACCGTCGCTAAGAAACCGCTCACCGCTCTGCCCGATACCATGTACGCCTCTGTAGCCAATATGCGCTACTGGGTGAGCCTAGTAGATGGCGAGAAGCAACAACTTGGAACGCTTACGAGCCTCTATGATGATGACAATATCTACACCTTCCGGAAGAATCTCTTCCGTGATGCCGACTTCGGTGGACGGGTGAAAGGCACACCGTCCGTGGTTGATACCGCTTGGGTGTTCCATACCTATTACAACACCGAACAGACCAAGTATGGTGTGTGGGGTGGGGGATCAGGCTGGACAGGCCAACCGCTTTACAACAAGCGCAAGAACGAGGTCATGGTGGGCTCACTCTGCGGGCGCGTCTATTTCATCGACTATACCACAGGTAAGGCGTCGCAGCCAGCGGTGGACGTGGTCAACACCATCAAGGGCACGCCTTCGCTTGACCCGGAGCTCCCCAATCTCTATGTAGGACAAGGAGTGCCCAATCATCTGCCCTTTGGCTCACTGGTAATCGACCTTGACAAGCACCAGCAGACGTGCTTCTTCGATCGCGATCCTTATGCGCTACGTGGCTGGAACGCCTTCGACTCATCACCCGTCGTGGTGGGTGGCTTCCTCTTTTGGCCTGGTGAGAACGGCTGTCTCTATAAGATGCGCCGCAGCAAGGGTAAGCTTACCAAGGTGGCTACGCTGCGTTACACCGTCAATGGCTCTGCACCGGGCATCGAGAACAGCCTCTGTGTCTATGCCAACTATGGTTTCTTCGGTGACAATCATGGCAACATCATTGCCGTCAATCTCAATACGATGAAGCCCGTATGGATGTATGACAATCATGACGATATCGATGGTAGCATCGTCTGCCGTGTGGAGGAAGGTGTGCCGTACCTCTATTGCGGAACGGAAGTGGACAAGCAAGGCTTCACGGGCTACTGTCATCTGGTGAAGCTCAATGCGCTCAATGGTCAACCGGTGTGGAAGCGTGAGATTCTCTGCAATCGTTTCACCCTTGGTGAGAAGACCCTTGATGGCGGAATGTACTGCACTCCGCTCCTCGGACGTGGCGACTGCAAGAATCTGCTCTTTGCCAACGTCATCCGCAATGGTGCCGATGGCAAGCACAAAGGGTCTGCGCAGCTCACCGCCTTCGATACGCGCACAGGCAAGACGGTCTATGCCACCCAGCTCGATGTGTTCGCTTGGTCGTCACCCGTGGCGTTCCTCAATGAGCGCAACGAGATGTTCCTCTTCACAGGCGACTCTCATGGCACGGTCTACCTAGTTCGTGCACGCACCGGAGAGATTCTCTTTAAGAAGCATTTTGCGCAAAACTTTGAGTCGTCACCAGCCGTGATAGGCAACACCGCTATCGTGGGCTCACGTCAGAATGGTATCTATAAGTTTGTTATCCGTTAGCCCCTCGCATCTTTTACGTCCGTTACCGATCAGCCTTACAGTAGGATTCGGTCACTTATAACACGCCAAACGCCGCATAGCAATCGTGCATTCACGATGTCTATGCGGCGTTTTGGTTTTCTGAAAAGAATGCTCCTATCGTCCGAAACTCATCGTCTTGTTGTCCGAACCCAATCGTCCTTCCCTATGAAACGAATGGTGCTATCGTCTGAAACTAATCGTCTTATCATCTGAAAGGAAAGGTATTGCGGCAGAAAATAATTTATTTTTCTTGGAAAAATAAATTATTTTCCATTGAGAATCAATTTGTTTTTCCGTGCGAAACGAGCACGGAAGGGCTATAAAACAAAAGTGTTCTGCTGATAAATCAGTAGAACACTTGTTGTTGGGATACCCGGACTCGAACCAGGAATGACAGGACCAGAATCTGTAGTGTTACCATTACACCATATCCCAATGTCTTTTGCAATGCGCTATCGCTTAATTGCGAGTGCAAAGGTAAGGCTTTTTTCTGTATCCGCAAAACTTTTCGGATGTTTTTTGCGATTTTTTTTTGAGGAGAGGGAGGCTAGCGGCTAATAATTTTTTCTTACCTTTGTAGGCGCATATATAGGCTTTATAGGCCTAATATGCATAATAGACCTAATATGCCTATATAATAGAATAACAACTCAACAAAAGAATAATCGCCATGCAAAAACATCCCGTTGATAAAGGTTTTCTTAGGCAAGGAAAGGACTATAACACGCTCATCTGCTATAAGAAAGCCGTTATCATCTACGATATCACCTACTACTTTGCGCACAAATACCTGGAACGAGGCGATCGCACCATCGATCAGATGGTTCAGGCAGCTCGCTCAGGTAAGCAGAACATCGTAGAAGGAAATATCGATGGGGTCACTTCGCAAGAAATGGAGATCAAGCTCACCAATGTCAATCGTGCCAGCTTGCACGAGCTCTTGGAAGACTATAAGGACTATCTGCGCGTGCATGGGCTGAGACGGTGGCCAATAGATTCGGTTGAGGCTACGCAGACGCGCCTCTATTGTTACCATCATAACGATCCAGCTGATTACCGTGAAAAGATAGCCGTGCGGTCAGCCGAAACCATCTGCAACATCGCCATAACCCTGATTCTCCAAACAGACGTGATGATCAAAGGCCTTATTGAATGGCAGAAACGCAATTTTAAGGAGAATGGCGGCGTCAAAGAACAGATGTCTAACGAGCGACGCAAGCAAAGAGGTTACTAAAAAACACTACCAAAAACCTTTACTCTTTGCGGGCGCAGCAAGACTAAAGGGTCTGTGACCCCGCAGCGAGACTAAAGGGTCTGTGACCTCGAGACTAAAGTTCTGTGACCTCGAGACTAAAGTTCTGTGACCTCGAGACTAAAGTTCTGTGACCCCTCAGCAGCCGTTGCGATGGTTGTTGTTAATGCTCTGTGATGTTAATAACCCATAGTCCGTTTTTGGCACTACCTTGACGAGATAGGATCTGCTGATTACGCAGCTTCTTAATCTGCTTCTCCACTGCTCGCTTGGTTATTCCAAGGCGGTCAGCCAATTTCTGGGCAGACAGGGAAGGGTTGGAGTTCAGCAAAAGAAGGAGCTTCTTTTCAGTATCACCGAACTTTACACCGAACTTTACGCCGAACTCTTTACCGAACTTTACACCGAAATCTTTGTCTAGAGACGTCTCGTTAGGGCTATTGGCATATTGTTCTGCACCTTGGTGATCCTTTAGCGTTTTCAATATCTCACCAAGCATAAAGTCAATGAATGGTCCGGAATCAGCTTTAGCCGTACTTGCAGCAATGGCATCATAGTAGGCTTCTTGATTGGAATAAACCATATTCTCAATAGGAAGGTGAGCAAACAACGGGTTTAGCCTGCCAAGGATAAGTGATTGCCACAGACGACCAGTCCGACCATTACCATCAGAGAAGGGGTGGATAAACTCAAACTCGTAGTGGAATACGCAAGAGCGGATGAGTAGATGGTCATCTGCTTGAGTCAGCCATTCAAACAAGTCGTCCATCAATTGTGGAACACGCTCCGCAGGAGGAGCCATATGCACAAGCCTTGTTTCTGAGAATACGCCCACACCACTTCTTCTGAATTTGCCCGCATCGTCCGTAAGCGCCATCATCATTGTGCCATGAGCCCGCAATAGGTCTTTTACGCTAAAAGGATTGAGCGAACTATACATCTCGTATGTAGCAATAGCATTCTTCACCTCTTGTATCTGGCGCAGTGGAGCTATGACCGCCTTGCCATTGATGATGTCTGCCACCTGTCCCTCACTCAGCTCGTTTCCTTCTATGGCAAGGGAAGAGTGGATGGTCTTGATGCGATTTGCCTTGCGCAGTAGCAAGCTGTCGCTTTGCTCCATCCTAATGGCATAGCGTTCTATTTGGGCAGAAATCTCTGCTATCAGTTTGATGGCTGTGGATGATATGGTAAACGGAGGTATATACATATTTCTTTATAAATGACTTGTTCAGTTGCAATATACAAGAAGATTAGGCCGAGGATACAATCCTTATATTCGTTAGCGTCTATCTTAGATCACATCTTGTTGGCTGATGCCCAGATGCGGTTGGCCAGTTGTTGCTTATTCATATGTGGTATGTTGTATGTCTGCTAATTGTAAGTCGATGATTGTTCTGATAGTCTGCTTGCTGAACAGAGAGTGAAGTTGGGGAGAAGATGATAGGCTATCAAGCATGAAGCTCGACCTTTAATTCTTTATATAGATCCACAGGTCCTAAGTGCCAATAGTTGGTGCTTGCCGTGGCGAGCTTCTTATATAGCTGGGAACGATAGATGCGGAAGATAGCTTCAGAAAGACTGATATTCTCGTCTTCAGCCAACCACGGCGCTAGCCATCCTATCTTGCACGGCAATAGTTGGTATAAGTTGTCTTGTGTTATTTTGGTTCTCATTGTTCTATCATTTGGTCTATTTCCTCTATCAGCCATTGGTGTCCTTGTGTGTGGAGAATATCATGGAATTCGCAGAAATGCGTTGCTATCCCATATATTGCTCAAACAGGTCCACTGCATCCTTAGTGGATATATGTTTGGCATATTGCTCTATGCAGAACGATACAAATAAGGCTTTGTCTTGTAGGCCGCTTTTCATTGCTTCACTCCTTTCTGTGGCTTTTGTACATATCATTCAGATTATCTAGAAACAAAAATAATATATTTCCCGCATAAAAAGCACACAGTCAGCAATATTTGTGATATTGCTGACTGTTTTTTAACGTTTAGTAATGGAGCGGTTGTTTATTCCATTATCAATAGATTACTTCAATCTGAGCACTTTGGACTTAGTGGCAATCTCATCGTTATCCCATTCATTGTAATAGACTTTGACTCTTTGGTTATCGATCCTCTGTATAGGTTTAAAGTCTGCGCCATATTCGTCCCACAGGTCACAATGGATAGTGAGGGGTTCGAGTAAGGGAGTCCAATTGTCGCCATCAAATCTCCAAGACTGATATTCATGCCAACAAGAGGCTATCCACCCCTTCCATAAACCTATCTCGTCGCGGCCATCATTATTCAAATCTCCTAAGTTTTGCAGTAAGCCACCTACGCAGCAGCCAATCTCTATAGGCGGTATCGATTCTTTTGAGAAATGGATGACCGTGACTAAGTCATTAAAATCGATATTTTCAAAGTCTTCTTCCACATCAGGGTAGGTCATATAGGCATACTCAATGTTGCCATCCCCATCAAAGTCGCCATGGATTCTATCGTTTTGCGCATTGGAAGTGAGGCAAGACAAGAAAAGAAATGCAGATAGCAATGATTTCATTCTCATACTCAGATAGATTCTTATTGTTTTACTTCTTGTATGCTGTTGTCGCCGGGGCGATAGAGATAACCAGTGCATTCCTTGGCATCAGCACGGAAGGGCTTCCATGTGAGCTTGTCCCATGCTATCTCGTCGGTGCGCTGAGCTACGGGCACTTGAGGGATGAGGCTGCCGTCCTTGACGAGGATGACGCAAGGCAAAGGTTCGGATACGTTGCCTTGGGATGCCACCTGAGCTTTGGTGGTGGGAACAGAGATGGTTTGGAATCCACCATTGTAGACAGCGCCCGTCTGATAATCAATCCACTTGCCGGCAGGGAGATAAACCGTGCGCTCAGTGCCCGCTTCGAGCATGGGGGCTACGAGCATCTGTGAACCAAACATATACTCGTCCTCCACAAGCCATGCGCCTGCATCCTTAGGAAATTCAACGAAGAGTGCACGTACCATAGGCAGACCTTTCTCTGTACAATCCTTGGCTTGTGCATAGACGTAAGGCATGAGCTGATATTTCATCTCAGCATTGGCACGGAAGGCATCGGTGAAATCCTTGCTGATGAGCCAAGGCTCTGTGGGAGGTGCACCGTGGGCACGGGTGTGTGAACTGAGGAAGCCGAAGGGAAGCCAACGACGATAGAGGTCCTCAGGACTCTTGGTGACGAAGCCGCCCATGTCATGACTCCAGAACGAGAAGCCACTCAGACCGAAGCTCAGTCCGGCACGTAAGTCGCCCATCATGCCTACGCTTCCCACCTCGTTTGAGGCTGCATCGCCACCCCAGTGTAGAGGATAACGCTGACTACCAGCCCAGGCGCTGCGTGCCCAGATGATGCCTTCGTGCTCAGGCGAATTGTCTCTGACAGCCTCCCACAACGCTTTGTTGTAACGGAGAGGGTAGAGGTTGTGCTCATAGAAGCCAGTCTTGCCCGAAGCGTAAAGTCCGTCGTAAGGAGCAGCCTCACCAAAGTCGCACTTGATGGCGCTCACGCCTTGACGGATGAGGTGAGCTATCTTGTCTTGATACCAGCTAACGGTGCGGGGATTGCTGAGGTCTAGCACGGCATCTTCATAGTTGAGCGTGCCATTGCCGTTGTGCACCGCCATGCCACCATCAACGAGCTCTCTGAAGTAGCGGTTCTTAGGTGTGAAATAAGGCAACTGCCACAAGCAGGTGTGGAAGCCGTCTTTCTTCAGACTGCGTAGCATACCCACAGGGTCTTTGAAGCGATCCTTGGAGAACTCATAGTCGCACTGCCAGTCCACACCAAACCATCCGGTATCAAAGTGGATGACATCTGAGGGGATCTTGTTGGCACGCAACTGCTTGGCTACCTCCAGTCCTTCCTGTTGTGAGAAATAAGAGATGCGGCTCATCCATGTACCGAACGACCATAGTGGCATCATCGGCGACTTGCCCGTGACATTGGTGTAAGCATCGAGAATCTCTTTGGGCTCGCCAAAGAATACGAAGAAGTCCATTGTCTCATCGCCCATGAAGAGACGTTGTGCACCGATGTAGCTCTCACCAAAGTCGGCTGTTATAGGGGCAGAGGTGTGCATGAAGAACCCATAACCGCGGTTGGAGAAATAGAATGGAACGGGCTTGTACATGCTAGGAGTCTCGGGTCCTTGCGGATCCACCACGGAGATGTTCACCTTCTGCCCCACCTTGTTGAGCGCAGTGCTGCTCTCGCCACAACCATAGAGGCGTTCGCCAGGTGAGAGGAGGAACACGGGGTTGATGCTGCGTGAGTTGTCAGAGCCACGCTTGATGAAACTGAAAGGCAATAGCTTGACCTGCGTGCTATCGTTGTCCACGATGTGGCGTGTCTGCGTGAGCAATCGACCGCTGGCATCGCGGAGGATGATACGGAAGGGATACTTCTGTATCTCAAGACTACCGTTCTGGTTCTTATAGACGATGGTGTTGGCATCGGTAGTGGTGTTCCATCTGCCACGGCTCATCTTGTTGCCATTATCGGTAAACATATCAGCGGCAAACTCGGGTGCGAACATCGGGTCGTTAGCCTCGTCCATCTTGGGTTCGATGGGTGAGGTGAAGAGCGTGATGCGCAACGTGCGGTCGTCCACCTTCTGTACGCGTATCTTCAGATTGGGGTCGTTGTCGTATTGCGTGTCGGGGAAGTCGAGCATCTTCATGCGCACGGGCCAATAGCCATTGAGGTTGAACGCCTGTCGTGGCGATAAGCGATAGCGCTTCCAGTTGAGCAGTCCCTCGCCCTTGTTGAGGTCGAACGATGCGATGCTATCGGCAAGGAAATAAGTGTGGGCTAGGTCAGAGAAGTCGCCTGAGAGGTCGGGTGCTTGGCATTGCAGATACTCAATGCCATTGTTGGTCTTGAGCTGCGCCATTGCTCCGGTTGTGGTGAACAAGGCGCAAAGAATAAGCTGGGTTATTCTCTTAAGGTTACGTTTCATAATATATTCGGGTTTTCGTTTAAACAAGTAGATATTCTATCAATAGGAAGCAAGTCATCAGATGCTCCCTTCGCTCGATGCTCTTGTGGCAAGGACGCTCGCTTACCATCGTGCAGCTAGAGTCTCAATAAAGGACATGGAGCATACGGCAAAGTTAAGCATAAAATCTGAATAAGTCCTTAGTTTTTATACGAATTTATTCGCTTCCTTCTCTTTTTGGGCATACGGCGCAGTGAGACTAGAAAGCCTATAAAAAATCCCAGCCATATCTCCGACAAGATATAGCTGGGAATATACTAAGGGTTGGATAATCCGTAGAGAGATTACAACTTGATGGTGCACTGAGCGGGGAAGGCATATTGGGTGTCTTCACGCTGGCGCAAGGTGTTGAAGAGGTTATAGCTTGTGCGTGGCAACTTCTGCGAGAGAAGCGTCTTGCCTTGATAGACCACCTTTACGGGTTTGTCTAGATTGACAATCTCGTCGTTGAGCGAAAGGGTGATCTGCGAGTAGTCGCAACGATCTAGATAGATGGTGTTGCCCTCAACGTGGAGACGCACTTGCTTGTAGCGAGCCAACTCGCTTTGAGGAGCGGTGATCCAATAGAACGATGGACGCAATACCTCTTCTTGTTGCCAAACGATGGTCTTAGGATAAGGGTTGCGCTCATATTTGGCCATCCAAGAGATAGCTGCGGTGTCAGCTTGCTGCATCCAGTGGCCCTTGCCTGCAACGATATGTCCTTCGTGGATATAGCCTTGAGGATCTTGACGCTGCAGAGAGTCGAGCTGTAAGATACGCTGAGCATCTAAGGTGTTGCGCTGATAAGCGCTATCTTCTGATCCACACCATACCATGAACGGTGTGTTGCGTAGGTTCTCTAGACGCACATCACCTGGGTGACCAGCCATCATCGATGCGGCAGCCCAGTTGTCTGCCATGCGTGGTGCCATGCGCCATACGCCGTCGCCACCGGCAGAGTAGCCAAGGATGTACACCTTGTCAGGATTGACGTCGAGGTGAGCCACAGCCATGAGGATGATGTCATGGTAGAACTGATCTAGATCGGGCTGACACCACATGTTCCAGTCGTCCACCGGACTAAGCGGGCATAGGTACACGCCTTCAGCGGGTTTGTATAGGCGCCACTGGTTAGTCCACTGCTGGATGTTGAGGTCATGACGGGTGTTGCCGCCACCATGTAAGGATATCCATAGAGAACGTCCGTCAGCAGGCTTCTCGCCATACACCTCCCAGTGGAGTGGCATCTGCCGATTGCCTTCATAGATGATCTGCTTGTCATACATATCCTTGGTGCGGTTGCTGATCTCTGATGTGAAATCGTTGATGACCGTCTGACGAGCTTTTTCGGCTTCGCTCTTTGATAGAGGACGTGTAGATACCTTTTCGCTCTCGAGTTTCACGGCTGCATCTAGCTGCTTCCAGTGCTCATCGGTCATACTTCCAGGGGTGAAGAGGCAGATACCTTTGGCACCAGCCTGAATAGCACCGCTCACGGCAGTGGCCATCTCTGAGGGTACAAGGCCTGAGTTCTCTGGATCAATAACGGATGCCTTGTGCTGCCAGTCGTGGCAGATGAATAGGCCAGAGTACACGGGTATATCCTTGCTAGCAACGCTGTTCACCTCTTCGCGTGTCACGGTGCCCACCCACGAAGCCGGTTCCTCATAGAAGTCGTTGTAGTTCATGGGGAACACAGCGTCCAGATTCCACTTGTTCCACTCCTGTCTTACCATCCAGCGTGCATAGCTCTTGGGACCAGGGAAGACGTCGGCAGAGAGCTTCTTGCCCTGTGCGTGTACGGCGGTAGCAATCTCATTGACCAAGTCGGTCACGGCATCGCAACGAAACTGTGCCCATTCTTCTACCTTAGAAGGATCGGTCACCTTGCGAATATTGATGCCTGTCTGATCTTGGAAGATACGCACGCAGTCGTCACAATAGCAGAAGTCGGCTGCGGGGTATTCGCCATTCATCGTCAAACCATATTTTTCCCAAAGTCCTTTGGCTAGAATCACATCGGCATAGCGGATATAATCTAGCTGCACATAGTCGACATAAGGCATCTTGGCAATCTTGGAAAACTGGTCCACGAAGAACTTATGTACCTTAGGATTGCGTGGATCGAGCGTGGTGTAATAAGGCACATAGGGTGGCTGATCGTAAGCCGACTGGCCTAAGCGGTTCACGGTGTAGCAGTCAGCACTCAGACCCGACTGAATCATTGTGGGAACCCAAGCGTGATACTCCAAACCCGCCTCATGGGCAGCTTGTGAAGCAATGGCGATATGAGCCGAGTCGGTGCCTGCATTGAAGCAAACGCCCACTACGCCATGGGTCTTCCATTGTTTGAAGTCACGCACCAATGACTGACGAGTCATTCCGTCTTGCCATCCCTGCCATGCGTATACGGGGATCTGCGCTTGGCCGGTAACCCACAAGCAGAGCATGGAAGCAAGGAGAAAAGTCTTTTTTAAGTTCATGTGATACAATTATTAGGTTTTTATAAATATTCGGGTGGATATAGAATGTAAGGCCAATAAGTTTGGCATCTGACTATTGTAAGTATGCAAAGTTAAAGAAAATGTTGCAATAAATAAAGCCGACAACCGCAATTTTGTATGCTTTTGATTAACTTTGCAGTGATAAAAGATAGACCAATATGAAGTTAGACAACGTCATAGATGAATTGCGTGACAAGCGCATCGCGGTGCTTCTCTCGGGAGGTGTCGATAGTAGCGTAGTGGTATATGAGTTTGCTCGGTTGGGATTGCACCCCGACTGCTTCTATATCAAGATAGGCCCAGAGGAGAAGGAAGAATGGGACTGTAGTTCGGAGGAAGATCTCGAGATGGCTACGGCTGTAGCGCATAAGTATGGTTGTCGCTTAGAGGTGGTGGACTGCCACCAAGAGTATTGGAACCAAGTGACACGATACACTATGGAAAAGGTCAAGGCGGGCTTCACGCCTAATCCGGATGTGATGTGTAATAGGCTGATTAAGTTTGGCGCTTTCCATGAGAAGCGTGGTCACGAATACGACTTGATAGCTACGGGTCATTATGCGCAGACGGAGTGGATCGAGGGAAAGAAATGGCTTACCACCAGTCCGGACCCCGTGAAGGATCAGACCGACTTCCTGGCGCAGATCTATCAGTGGCAACTTAAGAAGGCATTGTTCCCCATCGGACATTATCAGAAAGGGGAGGTGCGCGAGATAGCTGAACGCGAACATCTGATCAATGCCAAGCGAAAGGACTCACAAGGCATCTGCTTCCTAGGTAACATCGACTATAACGAGTATGTGCGCCGTTATCTAGGTGAGCAGGAAGGCGACATCATCGAACTGGAAACTGGCAAGCGCATCGGTTCGCATAAGGGATTATGGTTTCACACCATCGGCCAACGCAAGGGCTTAGGCTTAGGTGGCGGACCTTGGTTCGTAGTAAAGAAGGACGTGGAGCAGAATGTTCTATACGTCAGTCATGGCTATGATCCCGACACGGCTTACAAGCAAGATTTTCTTATACACGATTTCGACTTCCTTACCGAGGGCGTTGAGACTCTTCCCGAACGCATCACCTTTAAGATACGACATACACCCGAGTATCACCCTGCCTCAGTGGAGGTGCGAGATGATGGTCGTTATGTGATCCATTCGGATGCGCGCATTCATGGTGTGGCGCCTGGGCAGTTTTGTGTGGTGTATGACGATGCCCATCATCGTTGTTATGGCAGTGGCGAAATCTGCTTAGAGTGATAGCCTGCTTACTGGAAGCAATGGCGCTCTAAGAACTGCTGATAGCTATTCTTGTATCCGTTAAACACATTGATATCCACATCGGGATGGATGCCTTGCACCTTACCATCAGGACTGAGTTGCCAGATGGTAAGCTTGAAGTTGGGCTTATACTCGCCATATCGTGCAATCCAAACAAAGTAGTTGTCACCTAAGTCAGTAGCCAAAGGCATGTATTGGTTGGCAAAGCTCTGACTGATATAAAGGATGGGACGCACGTGCGTGGAGGCTTCTACGGCCTTAAGCCATAGGCGGACGTGCTTGAACATCACTTCCGCTCCGCCCATCTGTTGTATCTGCGCATCCGTAGGCTCAATGTCTAGCACCGGAGGAAGGTCGCCCTTGCTGAACTTGCTGCAACGCAAGAAGTGCTTGGCTTGCTCCGTACCGTTGCTTGTAGTGGAGAAGAAGTGGTAGGTTCCGGTGGCGATATTATGTGCCCGAGCCTGTTTGTAATCTTCTGCATAGTAGGCATTGAGAACCGTGGTACCTTCGGTCGACTTGATATAAGCAAAACTGATGGGATAATCTACCTTACCACTGACCTTCTTTGTGGTGATTGTTCCTAACCCAGTGATACGAAGCTTGTCCCAATTGATAGGGTAGGTGATGCCGTTCTTCTCATGTTGATGCCGTGAGAGGTCAATGCCGTAGATGCGGTCAGCATTGTATGTGAGACGCTCTCCTTTGAACACACCTTGCTTCCACTCGCCTGCTTTCAGATATTGGCGTGGTGCTACGTAGAACCCAAAACCATCATAGAGACCATTCTCCCAATGTCCTTCATAGTAAGACCCATCTTTGCCGATGTGTTTACCGTAACCATTGGGTTGCTTCTGCTTATTGATTTCACCGATATAGACGCCAGTAGAGTCGTGTAGCGTCACATCATCATGAGGCAAAGCATGCGGTTTGGCTTTTATCGTGTTCTTAAGCAACGTCTTGCCTTGTGCGATGCTCATGTGCGTAATGACATGTTTGGGCGTTTGGTGGCTAGGTAGCTGGATGACGGTGAACCCATCGTCATACTCAGTACTCGGCATGCACACCTTATTATATATATGCTTGCCATCGGTCGACTGGATCAGTTTGTAAGACGTGTGGTAAGTGAGGGTGACGTTGCTATCGTTAGGCAGCACAGAGAAAAGCTTGTCGAGAGCAGGCTGCAGTGAGTCGATGCCTTGGTCCACAAGAGCCGAATAAGCCGCGATGTTGTTATATCCATAGTCTTGCACGTTGTGGCTACGGCAGTAATAATGTAGCTCGTTCTGCTTGGATTGTAGCTGAGCCACATCGTTGTCCATGTTACCGGTTTGTCGCATGACTACTTCTCGCAATCGTTTCCCATCCGCTTGTACCAGTTGGCTAGCGCTAGGTGCGGCAGGTACGACGATGCGACCGAAGCATGACGGCACTCTCCGGAGCTCATTAACCCAATACCCCTTTACGGTTTGTCTCTTTGCGTTCACCTTCACCGTATCCGTTGATACCCCCACAAAAGCCGTGTCGCCCTCAATATCCGTAAAGGTGAGGAGCGTCTTACCATTGATGCTGAGCGAATACCATGTTGCCACCTCCACGTTGACCTCATTGCGCTTGATTTCTTTCTCTGAGATAGGCATCAGTTGCCATACCACTACCGATAGGACGATGAGGCCTAAGACCCCCAAAATAATCTTCTTGTTA
>CAVHUZ010000014.1:0-1390 GCA_963639545.1 Bacteroidaceae bacterium | reverse complement strand
TTTTCGCCCAAAGGCCGCCTTTAGTTTTAGTGATTAACATTGTTTAACCGCAATCGGGGTTGAGTAGTTGCTTCTCCTAATTTATGATAGTTATTGTATTTTTAATACCATTCTGCTACACCACCATGATGAGAACAAGTTCCTCTTCTACTTTGACTGAAGCTATAAGTTCCATCTCTGCAAAGTGCAGTTGCTCCTGCTGGTCTACGATTAGAGAATGTTGGGGATTGAACCTCGTTCCCGTAAGTGTTAGTGTAATATCGTTTACGAGACTGATTTCGATAGTAACTTCTTTTATGGGAAGATTGAGTGGTACGATGCTTGGATAAATAGGAAGTCCTAAGATAACCGATATGATTGCCATAACTCACAGGAATCCACTTGCAATCGCAATCATCCTCTATTGTAACGGTAGTTCCTTTTGGTAGGACAGTTATAACGCTATATGATGTACCAGGACCTTCTCTTAGATTTAGATTGGTCTTTACATAACGAGTTTGTGCTACTATAGATAGGCTGCACAATAAACTCAAATAAAAAAATAACAAGAGCCTTTTCATGAGGAAAAATAAAAGAGAATGGACTCTTGTATAGCCCATTCTCTTTATGATCATTTACTTCTTTAACACTCTAATAATCTCGCCAATCCAAAGGACAAATGATGTGGCAATGGTAATGATAACCCAATCTATGAACTTCACGCCGCCTTCAGCAACATTGAACATTTCTTGCAGACCGGGACACTCAGTCATAAGCACTTGACCAACGAAGATGACAAGCGCAATGAGAATGAACCACTTGGTATCCTTCCATGAGATGCCCTTGAATGCAGAATTAGATGTCATGAATGCCTTGGCATTAAACATATTCCAGAACTGCAGCATCACAAAGATAGTGAAGAACAAACCGAGTTCGTATGCAGACAGTCCATTGTTCTCACCCCATACAGCAGTGCCATCAAAAATGTCCGTGAGGCAAGTGATGTCTGTATGCTGGAAGTAGATGCAGAGACCGAGCAATATCACGGTGAAGATGCCGCCCACACCGAGGATGCCTGCGCCCATACCTTTCAAGATATGTTCGTTGACAGAACGTGGTTTCTCTGCCATCACAGTCTTTGTCGGCGGCAAGGATGCCAGTGCAAGGGCAGCGAAAGTGTCCATGATAAGGTTCACCCAAAGCATTTGGGTTACAGTAAGCGGAGATTCCTCACCGATAAATGCACCGATGGCTACGATAAGACAAGCGGCAACGTTCACTGTCATTTGGAACAGGATGAAACGCTTGATGTTCTTGTAGAGCGAGCGCCCCCACATCACTGCGTTGGCGATGGTTGAGAACGAGTTGTCAAGGATGGTCATGTCGCTGGCTTCCTTCGCCACGGCAGTGC
>CAVHUZ010000013.1:0-49430 GCA_963639545.1 Bacteroidaceae bacterium | reverse complement strand
ATTAGGGATAGCGTTTAGAGGTATCATTTCACTTCTTTCAGTCAACCCACGAAATCTTCTTCCTCAAATACAAGAACATTATACGAATGGACTTAAAAGTTGTTTGATTACTTAATGCGCTTATTTACCTATTCAATTTCAATTTGCAAAATTAAAAAAAAAAAAAAAAGCGCCCAAACATTATAATTATTTTTTGGTCATACAAGATATCTTTAAGTCTTTTCCGGCCTATTTAATGGAGGATTACACCATTCTAAGAGGACTTTTAAATGTTGCTGCTTCTTTGTTTCTTGTTGATACAAAGGTATATAACAAGTGGATCAATGGTTTACGATTACTTTCCCTTCATTACTTTTTGCTTGAGTGCTAACAGCTGCGTGAGAAACGATTGACCCGTCTGCTCACCTATTTTAATCATCTGTTGGATAGCCGCAGGTTTGAAGTCAGTAACCCCAAGGTCTCCTAATACGGGATTGATATACACATCTGCTTGCGTGCGGTTGACGTTATACTTGGCAATATCGGGTCGTTCAGCCAACCATTTAGCCACACCGCCCAATCCGCTAAGGAAGTGTAGCGGCGACTTATAGTCGTCATGCTTGTTTTGTTGTAGGTCGATAGCAATCACAACGTCCGCTCCCATCTGCCGAACGACATCCACCGGCAAGTTATTGATCATTCCGCCATCCACCAATCGGGCACTATCTAGCTCCACGGGACGAAAAGCGCCCGGTATCGCCATACTTGCTCGCATAGCCAAAGGTAGATCTCCATCTGCAAGTACCACTTCTTGCAGTTGTTTAATATCAAAAGCCACGCAGCGGAAAGGGATGGGCAACGCGTCAAAGGAAATCGAATCACCAAGCGGCGCACCCACTCGCGCCACCTGCTTGACGTCAATCAGAGAATCAAGGAAGTTGAGCACCTTCTCTCCGCGCAGCATTCCGTGACGCTTACTGATCTGACTTTTGTTGGTATTCTTCACGGGGAAACCAAACAGATAAGTGACGCCCTCATCCTGCTTGAATATCTTTTTCCGATACGAATCTTCTCTTCCGCTAAGCAGACTCAACCAGTTCTGATTGCTAAAGAGCGAATCCAGTTCGGCAGCGCGATAACCCACGCTATACAGTCCGCCCACAATCGAACCGATACTCGTACCTGCGACATAATCGATAGGGATACCCGACTCCTCGATAGCTTTGAGCACACCCACCTCAGCAGCACCTTTCGCACCGCCACCGCCTAGCACCAATCCCACCTTGAGACGTTGCTGGGCGCTTATACCTTGCACCAATGCCAACAGACACACTGCAAGGACAATCCATTTTCTCTTCGTCATGAAGGCAAAAGTAGATGTTTTTTTTGTTGTGGCAAAGTTTTTTTCTACCTTTGTGATATGATCTTCCATCCTCTTTGCTCCCCTATCGCACCACCCGAGCGGTTCAATGACCCGTTCGATTACGTTCCTCATCCGCTTTGCCAAGAAGCCGCCGAGTGCTTGCAGCAGTCGTTGCCATCTCTTAGCGCATTGGGAGAACATTCTATTCATGCCACGGGCAAAATGTTTGGGATACTCATCGTGGAGCACGAAGGGCAGATAGGATGGCTTCAAGCCTATTCCGGACAAGATGAATGGGGGCTAGATAACGATGCGTTTGTACCCGCCATTGTGGATTATCTCCAACCCGATGGCTACTTTAAGCAGCACGAAGCCATCATCACACAACTCAATCGGCAAATCAGCGCTGCACTATCCGACCCTCATCGAGCATCTTTGCAACATCAGCATGATGCCCTTCGCCTACAGATGGAGCAAGCCATCAAAGCGCAACAAACCATTATCCGACAAGCCAAGGAACGTCGCGATGCCATCCGAAGCCAAGACACGCTTACCGAAGAGCAGCAACGACAGTTTATCCAAGAAAGCCAATATCTCAAAGCTGAGCTCCGCCGCATCAAGAAACGATTCGCCGCCGAGATCGATCCCATTTCCGCCATGCTCTCCGAGTGCGAGCAGCGCATCGCCAATATGAAGCTAGAACGCAAGCAACGCAGTGATGCTTTGCAACAATGGCTCTTTAGCCAGTTTGTGATGCTCAACGCCCAAGGCAATCAGATGTCCTTACCCGAGATCTTCGACCGATGGAACGCCACCCACCTATCACCTAAGGTGCAGAAGCGATATAGCGGTTGTCCATCGGGAGCGGGCGAGTGTTGCGAGCCCAAACTGCTTCAATACGCTTACCTTCATCACATGCGCCCACTGGCAATGGCTATGTTTTGGTGGGGCCCATCGCCCAAAGAGGAAGTTCGCCATCACCGTCATTACTACCCCGCATGCCAGTTGCGTTGCCGACCGATTCTCTCGTGGATGCTCCAAGGGCTTGATATCGCTACCAATGAAGACGCGCCTACAACGCCAGCACCCCCCGACGACACCATCAAAGTGCTCTACGAAGATGATGCTTTGGCGGTAGTGGCCAAGCCATCAGGCATGTTATCCGTTCCCGGAAAGAGCCATTTGCCTTCCGTCGAATCGATTATCCGTGCGCATTGGGGATTTCCGCCCCACCCCATCATGGTACATCGCTTGGATCGCGACACCAGCGGACTCCTTGTCATCGCACGTACCGAAGAAGCATACCTGCGGTTGCAGGAGCAGTTTGCCCACCATTATATATATAAGAGGTATATAGCGCTGTGCCAATCAGCCGATAAGGGAAGTCCGAACGATGCTACCGACCACACGAGACAAGCATCCCAAGCCACCAACGAGCCCCTTCCGTCTGAAGGCGAGATTGCTTTACCGTTGCTTGCCGACGTGTATGACCGACCACGGCAGCGCGTCAGCCACGCTGAAGGTAAACAAGCCGTCACACGTTACAAGGTTTTAGGCCATCAGACCTTGCCCGATGGTTCGCAAGGGTTGCGCCTTGAACTCACGCCTCTCACTGGGCGCACCCACCAACTGCGTGTCCACTGCGCTCATCCCGAAGGGTTAGGCTGCCCGATATGGGGCGATCCGCTCTACAGCAATGGTCTTTCCTCTTGGTGTCGAACCCATCCCACACGCTTGATGTTACATGCCGAGACTTTAACTTTCACTCATCCCACTACTGGAGAAACGCTCAGATTCACCTGCCCAGCCCCCTTCTAAGACAAAGCACTTGCTCCATCATCCACCCTGATAGGCGATGATGGAGCAAGTGCTTTCTATTTTTCTTATTGCGATATTAGACTTCTATACTTCCGATGTTCCAATAGAAGCCTATTCTTTCAGACGAGGAACATCACCATTATCTGTGCGATGATCACGCGGATAAACATCCCCAAGGGATAGACCGTAGCATAACTGATGGACGCCGAGTCGCCTTTGAGCGTGTCATTGGCATATCCCAGCGCCATGGGATTAGCCATACTGCCACAAAGGATGCCGCAGATGGTTCCAAAGTCGAACTTCTTCGTGCGTAGCGCCACCACTGCCACGATGATCACGGGCACCAGTGTGACCACAAAACCCAGTCCTATCCACATCAACCCCTCCGGTCGCATCACCGTTTCTAAGAACTCCTTACCTGCGTCGAGCCCTAAACAAGCTAGATACAGACTCAGTCCGAGTTTGCGAAGCATCAACGACGCCGAACGCGTAGTGTAAGCGATGATATGGAAGCGTGGACCTAATGCACCCAAGAGGATACCCATCACGATAGGACCGCCAGCCGTTCCGAGGTGCACGGGCGTATCCATGCCAGGCAGACTGATAGGGATCGTGCCTACAACCAAGCCGAGAAGCATACCAAGGAAGATAGCGCTGAGGTTGGGTTCGTTAAGCGTCTTCACCGAGTTACCTAAGAATTGCTCTGCATTATCCACCGCATGCGGCTCGCCTACCACCACGAGACGATCGCCATACTGTAAGAGGAGGTCGTCCGTAGCCAGCAAGGTGATATCACCACGACTCACGCGACTCACATTCACGCCATAGGTATCACGCAGATGAAGCTGCCCCAGTCGTTTGCCGTTCAGCACGTTCTTGCTTAAGACAATGATGCGACTCTCCACCTTCGAGTCGATATGATTCCAGTCGATCTGTTCTTTGTTCCAGTCACGCTGCGACTCTTGTCCTAGCAACATTGCCATTGTAGCCTCTGCTTCTTTGTTAGTCACCACCAGGAGGTTATCTCCCTTACGCAGCACAGTGGACGAGACGGGCACTATCACTTCATCGCCACGCCATAGACGCGACACGATAAACTTCACGTTCACGCTCCGTGCCACTTCTGCTACGGTCTTTCCGTCAATGGCGGGGTTGACTATCACAAACTGTCCGATAAACGTATGATCGACGTCATCAGCATGGCGAGGTTCCAAATCAGCACGACGCACAAAGAAACGCCGTACAAACATCATTGCCAATATCACACCTATCACACCCAAGGGATAGGTCACCGCCGTAGCAAGTGCCGCCTTTCCACTCGCCACACCTATGTGTTGCAAGGCTTGCTGTGCCGAACCAAGGGCAGGCGTATTGGTAGTAGCGCCACATAGCACACCTATCATGTCCGGCATCGGCACATGGAGCGTCCACGCAAGCACCACCGTGAGGATCGTACCAAGCAGAATGACCGCCAACGACCATAGGTTGAGCGTCACACCTTCCGTGCGAAACGACCCGAAGAAGTTGGGGCCCACATGCAGACCTAAGGTAAAGACAAACAGCACCAGTCCGAACGTCTCGCAGTAGTCGAGCATCTGCTGGTCAATGTCCAACTGGAAATTACCCACAAGGATACCGATAAAGAAGACAAATGCCACGCCAAGCGACACGTTTCCTATCTTCGCCTTGCCCATCCATAGTCCTACGGCGCATATCAAGCTCACGATAACGATGGCTTGCACACTCGAGTGTATGTTGAATAATGATTGTATCCAATCCATAACTATAATCAATTTCGGACTGCAAAAGTACTCTTTTCTGCTTAATAAGCCAAAGCACCCATCGGCAAAAACGCTGATGGGTGTTGTTCTTTTATCAAATATTTTGTAATTTTGTAACCTAACAATACCTAAAACGATGAGATACAGATACCTTTTATTGCTTTTAGCTATATTCAGCATCACGGTTTCAGCCCAAGCACAAGGCGACTCGCTTCGCCATGAAATCTTGATGGAGACCGATAGTGGCAACATCCGCATTGCCTTATACAACGAGACGCCACTTCATCGGGACAATATGCTCAAGCTGGTACGCAGCCACGCCTATGACGGGATGCTCTTTCACCGAGTGATTCAAAACTTCATGGTTCAGACCGGAGACCTCGGGAGCAAGAACGCAGCACCTGGCAAGTTGCTTGGAGGCACACCCGAGAAATATTCTATCCCTGCCGAGATCCGCTTCCCACAGCTCTATCACAAGCGCGGTGCAGTGGCGGCGGCACGCGAAAGCGATGATATCAACCCCAACAAAGTCTCTTCCGCATCACAGTTTTATATCGTTTGTGGCCACAAATACGCTGACAACCAATTGGACTGGGTTCAAGGTCAGCTCGATGCTGCCACAGACAGCACCGCCAAACTCACCCCTGAGCTGCGCGAGGTGTACAAGAGCGTTGGCGGCACACCCTTCCTTGATGCGCAGTATACCGTCTTTGGCGAGGTGGTTGAGGGCATGGACGTGGTCAGCAAGATAGAGCATGCTTCCTGTGATGCCAACGACCGCCCTGTGGCTGATATCCGTGTACAACGTGTAACGGTGGTAAAATAACCTCCATAAAAACCTTTCTCTCTATGACCCGACGATTATTCCTTATCCTTTCCTTATGCTTTCTCGCTCTCAGCGGTCTCCACGCACAGAGCGACATCGTCTCGCTCTCGGATGCGATACGTATCTTTCAGAACCCCACACAGAAGTTTGCCAACGACATCCTTACCAAGCAAGGTTACAAGTACAAAGGTGTGACCACCGAGTTTGGCAAGGAATACAACTGGGTGCGCAACATGGACCTCAACAAGGACAACATTCCTACAGCCTTTCAGAAAGGCAACTCCTCCTTGTTCTTGCTTGCTGCCGATGGCAAAACGGCTTATCTGTATATCTTCAACAATGCGTGCTTCCTTCAATTGCAGGCGCAAGCCAAACGACTAGGTTACTCTTATGACACCACGGGGAAAACCTCAGGCAGTGCGATGTTCTTCATCAAGGAGGATGCGCCTACCCTTACGTTCATGAAACTGGAGAAGCCGCTTCCCTACTGCGTCCAGATTACTGAATAGACATAGGACTTCCTTCTTCTGCAGTCTGGCCCGCTATGCTCCTTCGGAAGGCAAGTGACAGCAGCGCGGCTAAAATCCAAAAGTCCATCAAAGGCAATTTATAGAAACAGCCATATAGGTTTTACACCTTATTATATATAATAGAAAAAAGTCTGAAACTCCACAAGGAACGATTACCTTGCCGAGTTTCAGACTTTTTTCTTTCTGTCTATATACGTTCAACGATTCTCAGCGGCGGGTGTTGCCGCCAAGAATCATTGCTTCGTTTACTTTACAATCACCTTTGCAGAGGTGCTGTGACCCTGTGCGTCAGCAGCCACAACCACATACACACCCTTAGCGAGCTGTGCGGTAGCGATGCTTGATGATGCACTCTTAGCCACGAGGCGACCAGCTGCGGTGTAAACCTTCATGCTTGTAGCACCCTCAGCGAGGATCAAACCGTTAGCTGGAACGATGTTAAGCTGTGCCTGTGGAGTCACCACACTGTGCACTGCGGTAGGAGCAGTAACGGTTACAGGACATTGCACAACGACGTTACCTGAGGTCACTGAGATGGTAGCCGTACCTTCTTTCACTGCGGTGAGCTTGATGGTAAGGCTGTTATCGGTCTGTGCTTGGTCTTCCACGCTTACGATGCTTGCGTCAGACGAACTGTAATCCAGGCTGCTTGCGTCAGCGCCATAAACCGTAGCCACGATGGTAGTGGTGGTTTCAGCTGGCATCACCACTGCGCTCTTGTCAAGGGCGATAGCCATGGTCTGGTTCTCAAAGTAGAGTACAGGCATCGTAGCGGTGCTCTTCCAAGGCGTATTGGTGGTTTCACCGAAGGCATAACCTAGGTCCGTGAAGAAGTCGGTGTTCCACGTGCTGGCGTCACTTGACGCTCCTTCCACGCTTCTAGCATCGTCTGAAGCCACGGTAGCGTCGTTGATGGTCACTGCGCTGCTTACATAGTTGTCATGCAAGCCCTTATCGGTCTCTGGTGTCTGACCTTCGTCATACCAGTCGTTACTGATGCTCTTACCCACGATGCGGTGTACGGTAGCGTCAGCAGCCTCATCGCTTACAGCATACTTGATGTTAGATGCAGACACACAGTTCCATACCACGGTGTCGGTGATGATTTCACCGGTGCTACCGTCGGTTTCCCATTGTGAACCCAGTGAGCCCACGATGCCACCTACACATGCACCGCTCCAAGAGGAGCCCGTAGCTTCGATGGTACCGGTTGAATAGCAGTTGAATACCTTCTCTCTGCTACCATTGTCAGCCACGATACCGCCCAGCGTATTGTCCGCCAAGAGGTTAGCTGAGCTATGGCTATTGAGCACGCGTGAACCATTGCCCGTGCTACCCACGATACCACCAAGGGTAGAAGAGGCGGTAAAGTCGCCCGATGCCGATGTAGCAAGCAGAGAGGTTGAGGTGCGGATGTCACCAGCGATACCACCTACAGGTGATGCAGAAGGTGTGTTGATGGTTCCATCAAATGATGACGATTGTACCGCACTGTACAGAGCAGCCTGTCCCACCAGACCACCTACGTTGACATAGCTAGCTGATGGATCATCTTCGATGAGCGCATTGTAAACGTGGATGTTGCTCAGCGTGTCGCTTACAGCTATAGCTGCCACACATCCTACATACGCAGTGTTGCTGTTACAGATGATATGAGGATTGCCTAGCACGAGGTTAGACACATAAGCGCCCTCATTCAGTGAGCCGAAGAGACCCACTTGGTCTTCGCTGCCATTGATATAGAGGTTAGAGAGCACGTGATCGTCACCATCAAAGCGGCCACCGAAGTTGCTGATAGGGGTCCATGACTTGTTCCACTTGGACATATCGATGTCGTTAGCCACCTTATAGCTAGCGTTAGGAGCTTTCTGCACCTGTGCCAGATCACCTACGGTAGAGATCAGATAAGGATTGGCCTTTGTTCCGTCACCACCCTTGGTAAACTTGGTGAAAGGCAGCGAATAGAAGTTGAGCTTATACTCCTGCGTATCATCATTGCGATACACCACAAGCAGTTCGGGGTTGCTGGCATCATCGGTCAGCACCGATGCGCTATAAAGGTCGCCTTCCTCTTCGTTGCGTGTGAATGAACGTAGGGTGTTGCCGTTCTCGTCAGCGATTACCAACACATCGTCAATCTTGTTGCTATCGGTACGTTTCACCTTTGCGATGTAGCAGAATTCTAGGCTATCATCGGTGTTGAAGAGGTATGGATTGAGCACGTTGTCACTCAGATTGATACGGAAGTTCTCACCGTTAGGACCGAGATTGAATGAGGTGTAATGGTCCAGTGAGAGGTCAGCGTTGTACCATCCTATGCGTGCGATGGTGTTGTTGTCATCGTCAGCGATACCATTGAGCATCTTGATGACATACTGATAACTGCCGTTCACGGGGTAACGGTTGAGATCGGTGCTGATAGTGACACCTTCAACCTCTGCGGGGATGAGCACACTCTTCTCACATGAAGGCACGTTGACAATCTGAATCTGTTGTGCTTCGTCGGTTTCCTGCATGAACGCCACCTGATCACTCTGTCCCTCGATGCTTGCAAGGTCAAACCAAGTGTTGTAGACGTTGTCGCAGATGTCCTTCACCTTTCCGTCGTTGGTGTTATAGACGCTGAACGAGTAGCGGTTGTCGTCCTTTGAGAGCATATAGTCGGCAAAGGTCAACACGTAGTCAAAGTTGCCATCGGCGGTGAAATAGCCTTTAGAGAGGTTGTTGCTTGGGAACGCTCCGAAGCCTGCCATGCGCACGTAGGCGTCACTTGGTGTGGTCAGTGGCACTGCGATAGAGTCGACCTGGCTATATCGCTGGTCGTAAGTGGTGATCACATAGCTGTTGTCTGGCGTGAAGATTGGTTCCCATGTAGTCATGTCGTAACCTGAGGTGAATGGTTTGGCATAGGTCGAAATGGTGTAGTAGACTTTATTGTCGACCACAAACACGTTCAGAGGTGAGCCTTCTGCATAGTAGGTGTTTTCTAGATTGATCTTGAAGGTGTAGTCCTTCTGTGGCTCATCTTCACCCCAGCTAGCTGGGCGCATCACGTCTACAAGCTCATAGTCCACTGATATAGAGTCGCCATACTCGTCCACAGAGTCGGGAAGCTGTTCGGTAACGTCATTGACAAGGAGCAGACGGGTATAGGTGGTCCATGAGTTTTGAGCGTGGCTCACCATCACACCACTACCCTCATACGACTTCACCAGTGTGCCGTCATAGCGGTAGGCGCGTGTGTAGTAAGTGCCTTGATAGTTGTTAGAAGCATCACCCACTGCGTGCATGCTGATGGTCACCTCCTTGGTAGAGGCGTCCTTGTCATACAGTTTGGATGTGATCATACCCATAGGGGTGATGTCATTGACGTTCTTACCTTCGGGAACGTCTACGTGGAAAGATGCCACTTGCTCATGATTGTTATCAAAGAGCACGAGGTCAGCACCGGTGTAGTAGCCGTTGGACGCAGTGCGGTTGATGGTGTAGAACCATGTTGTTCCGTCTTCGCCCTCGAGCATACCCCACTCTCCTTTAGCTGAGAGCGATGCTACGGGATCATTGTTCACCACAGGAGCAGCATACTGCACCTTGCTTTGTTTGCCCGAATACTGCACTTTGGGCGCTGCGAGCAGACCCTTACGTTGCTGGCTCGCAACAAACTTGGTCAATCTGCCACCTTGTGGTTGGGTGGTGAGATTGCCTGCAAATGTTGTTGTACATGACAACAACCCTATCACTGCGAGTGATAGTGACGACTGTGTAAACTTGTTCATCATCAATTGCGTTGTTAAAAATAATACGTTAGATTAATTATCCTATTGATTGAATATACAAACACGATTTGGCGACACTTCCTCCGAGCATCAACCTTTATATAAAAATCTTCTTTATTCCTCTTTGTTTAATCTGGATTGCAGAATCAGACGTTTGTGCAAAGATACGAATAAAAGCACAAACTACCACCTAATCACATGATTTATATACGATTAGATAGTGGTTTGTGCTTTTTTAACACCTAACTTCGTCGCCTATACCGGCATCAAAGGGCTGCCGCTTAATATTCTTCTAGATACCCTTTGGTAAAGAGATCGTAAGCCACAGCTTCTAGCTCACGGATGGACATCTGCTCCACGGCGTGTTCAATGACACGGATAAAGTGGTTGCGCTTGTATTCGTCAGTATCTGAATAGTTTTGTTTCATCGGGTAAAAGGGTTAAGTTGACAATCTCTTAGGGGCGCTATGGCAAGAGAAAATAATTTATTTTTCCACAAAGATTAATTTATTTTTCTGAGAAAATCAAATTGATTTCTCATTCATATACACTGCTATGACATGATCATCATACACCTCTCGGCTCGTCAAACGGGCTTCTACGGGTAACGCTGGCGCATCTATCCCCTCATCGAGGCTCCACGGAGCGGTCTCGATACGTAGCTCATCCCAGCAGCCTGCGGCGATAAATGCTTGATGGGTGTGTGCTCCGCCCTCAACGATGAGCGACAGTTTGCCTTCTTCATAAAGGTGTGCCATCACAGCATCTACGCTTGAAAAAACGCCGAATCCATCGGGCGCATCTTGCATATGGGCGCTCAGGATGAGACGTTCGGGCGCGTCACCGCTCCAATGGCGCACGTTCAGTTGTGGATGATCGATATCCCAGGTGCGGCGTCCCACAAGGATGGCATCGTTCTCGGTACGCAGTTTGTGTGAGAGCATCTGCGTAAAGGGCGAGGAGACAAGCAGTGGCGCTGCGGGGCGGGCCATCTTATGATTAGCAGTCTGCGCCCACTTCAGAATCACATAAGGGCGATGATGCGTGTTGAATGTGAAGAAACGGCGGTTGAGCGCCTTACATTCAGCCTCCAGCACACCCACGGTGACCTCGATACCAGCCTCACGCAGCTTACGGATGCCACGCCCTTGCACCTTAGCAAAGGGATCCACACATCCGCAGACCACACGTCGCACACCCTTACGGATGATGAGATCGGCACAGGGCGGTGTCTTTCCATAATGGCTACACGGCTCTAGCGACACATAGATGGTGGCAGCGGAGAGTAGCGGTTCATCCTCGGGCCTAACTGACGCAAACGCATTGACCTCCGCGTGCCCCTCACCACAACGCACATGGTAGCCTTCACCGATGATGCGATCATCAGCGCTGACTATCACCGCACCCACCATGGGATTGGGTTTGGCTAGATGCTGACCGTTAAGAGCCAGCTGGATGCAACGCCGCATATAGCGTTCGTCCTTTTGAAGCAGGGATGAAGGGTTGTCTGTCATGATGGTTTACTTATATATAATGATTATATGCGAATCGCTATACAAAAGTAAGCAAATAATCTGAATGAAGAGATGGTAAGCTAAAAAGAATTGCGACAAAGCCGCGGTAAGCAGATTATTTGTTGTATCTTTGCCTTTAGACACGCCCCACACGCCTTTTTATAGATATGAATACATCTAACGACATAATCACCTATCGCTCACTTTGGCAGCGTCTCACGCCTCTCTATGACGACCGCGAGGCTCAAACCGTGGTGAGATGGGTGCTAGAGGAACGCTTCGGCATGACCTATACGGACATCATCTGCGATGGTATCGGGCGTTTGGGCGAGGATGCTCGGCAACAACTGGAGCTCATCATGGGTAGGCTTTCGGATGGTTGCCCGGTGCAGTATGTCCTAGGCGAGAGCCGGTTTTGTGGCAGAACATTCAGCGTGGGACCCGAAACGCTCATTCCGCGTCCTGAGACTGAGCAGCTGGTAACGCTAGCAAAAGAGGCGATTTCATCGCACTCATGCAGCATTCTTGACATTGGCACGGGATCGGGATGTATCGCCATCACGCTGGCTGCCGAGCTACCCAGTGCTAGGGTCACCGCTTGGGACATTGCAGAGGACACACTAGCCAAGGCACGGAGCAACGCTAAGCACCTCGGTGTGGCGGTGACGTTCTGCCTGCAAGATGCGCTTCATGCGCCAAGTGACCACAACCTATGGGATGTCATCGTATCCAATCCGCCCTATATCGCCGAAAAGGAACGAAAGGATATGCACCGCAACGTACTGGCTTACGAACCTGAGCGCGCGCTCTTTGTACCCGACGATAATCCGCTATGCTTCTATCGCGCCATTGCTAGGTATGGTGTTGATGCGCTGAAAAACGGTGGCAGCCTGTTCTTTGAAATCAATCCGCTCTATGTCGCACCACTATGCGATATGCTGAGCACCTTAGGCTATAAGGAAGTGAGGGCTTACGACGATGAATTCGGCAAAAAACGCTTTGTATCATGCAAGATAAACAGATAACCGAAGAGCAAGCATTCAATAGGCTTTCGCGGCTCTGCGCTAGGAGCGAGCATTGCTCCAAGGAGATGACCGACAAGATGCGACTATGGAATCTGACCGAGGCGCAACAGGCTCGGGTGATGGAACGGCTCACCAAGTACCAGTATGTGGATGATGAGCGATACACCGAACTGTTCATCAGGGATAAAATCAAGTTTAATGGATGGGGCAGAAACAAGGTGGCACAAGCGCTCTACATGAAAGGTATCAGCGAGAAGCTAGCACGGCAGTATCTTGACGAGGTGAGTGAGGACGACTATCTAGAGGTGCTGCGCCCACTGGTGCGAAGCAAGATGCCTAAGATAAAGGCTAGGAACACCTACGAACGCAATGCCAAGATGCTACGCTATGGCATCTCTAGAGGATTCAGCATAGAACAGATTAAACGTTGTATGGATGAAATCAGCGATGAAACCGAGGATTAATATCCTGTCGCAGCTCTTGGACCTCTTCGTCCCAAGGACCTGTGTGGTCTGCGAGAGGCGGCTCTCTACCACCGAAGAGGTGATCTGCGGAGGATGTAACATCGCCTTGCCACGGACTGACCACATAGCCAATCCTACGGACAACGCCATGAACCGCATCTATTGGACACAGGCAGAGGTGGCTCGCACTGCTGCGCTCTTCCACTATTCGCCCCACACGGAGGCTGCCGCGCTGATCTATGCGTTAAAGTATGGCAAGCGGCCGGATATCGGACTGATGCTCGGAAGGATGCTTGCCGCAGAATGGGCAGCGAGCGGTTTCTTCGATGAAATGGACGTTTTAGTGCCCGTTCCTATAACCAAAGACAGGCAGAAGCGTAGAGGATACAACCAGAGCGAGGTGATAGCGCAAGGCATTGCAGAGGTAACGGGCATGCCGATAGAGACGCAGGTATTGGCTCGCACGCAGTTTAAGGAAAGCCAAACGCTCAAGGATCGCGCCGAACGCCTAGCCAACGTGCAGAAGGCTTTCACCCTCTCGCACCCCGAACGCATCACGGGCAAGCATGTAGCCGTGGTGGATGACGTGGTGACCACGGGCGCAACGACACTGGCCATAGCCCAACTGCTACAACAGGCGCAGCCTAAAGCGGTGAGCATCATCGCCCTAGGATATGCTGGGCACAACGCTTCAACAAGATAATAAACCTACCTTATATATATTATAGATATGAAATACATCGTTCTACCTGAACAGACGGCCCTCTCACGCATCACGTTCGATTTTGCCGTGGAGGAGTATGCGGCGCGTTATCTCACCGATGACGACTATTGTTTCATCTGGCAAACCAAGCCCACCGTGATCATCGGGCGCAACCAACTGCTTGACAACGAGGTGAACACCGACTACTGCAAGGAGCACAACATCTTTGTGGCGCGACGCAAGAGTGGTGGCGGATGTGTCTACTCGGACCCCGGCAACCTGATGTTCTCCTTCATCAGCAACGAACCCGACACACAAAAGATGTTCAAAGACTGTATGATGCGCATCGCTGAAGCACTATGCCGACTGAACATTCCGGCTACGCTGTCGGGACGCAACGATATCTTGGTAGATGGAAAAAAGGTGGCTGGAGCGGCTTTCTTCCGTACAGGACGACGCGGGGTGATGCATAACACGTTGCTCTTCCGCTCCGACATGACAGCGCTACAGCGTGCCATCACACCCACAAAGGAGAAACTGCAGAGCAAAGGGGTCAAAAGCGTGTCGCAGCGGGTGGCAAATATCAGCGATTACACCACGCTAACGCTCGATGAATTCAAGCAAAAGATGCGGAAAGAGCTATGTGGCGATGATGCCGTAGTGATCGGTGAGGAGGAGCTAAAGGTCATCCAAACGCTTGAAGCACCATTTGCCGACGAGAAGTTTATCTATGGTCGTAGGCCCACGCACACCATCGTTCACAAGAAGCGGATACCCGATGTAGGAAGCATGGAGGTGTATCTCGAGCTCAAAGACGGACATATACATGACCTAGACATCATCGGCGACTACTTCCTCACGGGCGACCTAGATCGTGAACTGATCTCGCTGCTCCGACGGAAGGACTATACCCCCGAAGCCGTTACCGAGGCGCTGAAAGGCACGGACATAGGCACGGTGATACGCAACCTCACCCTTGAGCATCTGCTGGAAGTGATGTTTGAGGACTGACATGGGGCCGAAAAACGGCTTTTACATTGCACGGACGAGGGAAAAGCACTATCTTTGCATGAACAAGATAACGATGATAATTAATATTCAATTAATACAAACATAGGAACATGGAAGATCTTAAGAAAGACTTTGCAGGTAAACTGCTTGCCATCAAGGCTATCAAGTTGCAACCCAACGACCCTTTCACATGGGCTTCGGGCTGGAAATCACCATTCTACTGTGACAACCGCAAGACGTTATCCTATCATAACGTTCGCTCATTCGTAAAGCTTGAGCTCACACATGCGGTCCTAGAACACTTCCCCGAGGCTGAAGCGGTAGCTGGCGTAGCCACTGGTGCTATCGCACAAGGCGCGCTCGTAGCTGACGAACTGGCTCTACCCTATGCGTATGTGCGTCCGAAACCGAAAGATCACGGCATGAAAAACCAGATTGAGGGCCAGCTACCCGAAGGCGCAAAGGTGGTAGTGATAGAAGACCTCATCTCTACTGGCGGCTCATCACTAAAGGCTGTGGCTGCACTACGTGAAGCCGGATTCAACGTTGTGGGTATGGTGGCTAGCTATACCTACGGATTCCCCGTAGCTGAAGAGGCTTTCAAGGAGGCTGGCGTGAAGCTCGTCACCCTGACCGACTATAACCACGTGGTAGAGAAAGCGCTGGAGACAGGCTACATCAAGGAAGAAGATGTGCCTATGCTGCACGAGTGGCGCAAGGATCCAGCCAACTGGAAGAAATAAGAAACTGACACGATTAAGACTATGACAAAGTTTGTTAGCAACGTCAAACAAATCAACTATCCCCAACAAAGCGTATATAACACGCTCAATGACCTCACCCACATTGAGCGCATCAAGGACCGATTGCCCGAAGACAAAGTGAAGGATCTCACCTTTGACAAGGACTCAATCAGCATCAAGGTGGACCCGGTAGGACAGGTTTCGATGCGTATCATCGAACGCGAAGAGCCTAAGACCATCAAGTTTGCCTCGGATCAATCGCCCATGAGCTTCAACTTCTGGATTCAGATACTACCTGTGACCGACCTTACATCAAAGATCCGACTCACAATAGATGCTGACATACCATTCTTTGCCAAGGCGATGGTATCCAAGCCGCTGCAAGAAGCCATCGAGAAGATAGCTGACACGCTGGCTATGATACCTTACGAATAAGAGCCGAACACCACTATAAAAACCCGATGGATTGCCGGTCATGCACCTACAATCCATCGGGTTAATACTATATAATAGACATTAAGCCCAATGAAAAAGCCCATTTCATCGAAAATCTTTACCCCTATAGCCTTATCAGCGTTCCTTCTTACCCTCACCGCATGCGGCGAAGATGTGGGCTATACATATAGCAGCTACCACTGCAACCTCACGATAGACAACAGCACACACCAAGACCCGACCTTGGGTAGTGCCATGAACGCACTGTCACCGGGTGTCTTCTGCAAGATTGGCTTTGACAGTAAGGGCGCAGACAAGTTTGTCTTCACCAACAACCAAGGACAATCCACTACCACGCCGTTCAACGCCATCGACGAGAGACTGGAGAGTCAGTTGCACATCGGGCTTAATCAAGGCGTCTATGTGGGCTTTGGCAACCTAGACAATCCCGCCACGTTCTATGCCTACGACGCTGAATGCCCCAACTGTTTCAGCGCCACCGCCCTACCGCTACGCTCCTATCAGATCAGCGTATCGCAGACGGGCATCGCCACATGTAGCCGCTGCAAGCGCACCTATAACATGAACACGGGCGGAAACATCGTCAGTGGCGACACCGGCAAGCCATTAACGCTCTATCGCGCCACCACTACAGGAGCCTATGGCCTGCTACGCATCTATTAAGGCGTGGTATATATAATCTAGACGCAGGTACACTTCGGTAACTGACCGATTGTGGCAAGCGAAATGAAAATAATGGTTTGTTCGCTTGTCTATATCAATAATTGTGCGTATCTTTGCATTCGCTATGCCGCAATGGTGGAATTGGTAGACACGAGGGACTTAAAATCCCTTGGCCAGTAATGGCTGTGCGGGTTCGAGTCCCGCTCGCGGCACCACCTTCTTTTATATGCTAATATCCTAAGAAAAACAATGGAGGACAGACCCATGCTATCGACAAATGTTTTTCGCAGCAAGCATTTCCTTGTTCATCTCCCACTCTTTTTTTTATTTATAGTAACGCTCATCATGCTAAGCGCATGCTCTGGCAAAAGCGGATACTTCAAGATGTCGGGGCAGATTCTGCATATGAACCAAGGCGAACTATATGTATATGACACCAACGGAGCCATAGAGGGCATTGACACGATACAGATTAAAGGCGGACGATTTGCCTTTGAGATACCAATGACCGACCCCACAACGCTAGTTATCATCTTCCCAAACTATTCAGAACAGCCCATCTTTGCTGACCAAGGTGAAGCGGTGAAGATCAAAGGTGATGCCTCACGACTGAAGGAGCTAGAGGTGAAGGGTACGGATGATAACGAACTGATGTCCGACTTCCGTGAAGCTATCGCACACGCTGCGCCACCCAAAGTGGCGAAGATGGCTGCCGACTTCATTGAGAAGCACCCCGAATCGCGCATCGGTACGTATCTGATCAACACATACATGGTCAAGACGCCTACGCCCGACTATGCTACGGCGAAACGACTAGCCAAGCTGATGCAACAAGAGCAACCTCACAATGCGGAGCTTGCAGTACTAGCACGTCAGCTACAAACGCTCAGAACCATAAACAAGGGTTCTAGCCTGCCCGCTTTCAAGGCTCAGACCATCGATGGGACCACGCTGACACAAAACGCGCTGACGCAAGGCACAACCGTGCTAGCCGTATGGGCATCATGGAGCTTTGACAGTATGGATATCATGCGAGCACTGAAGGACTGGCAGAAAAGCGACCCCTCAATACACGTCTATACTATTAATGTGGACGCAAGCCAACACATCTGCAAACAGACAATGGAGCGAAACGAGTTTGCTTTCCCCACGATCAACGATGGGAAGATGCTCGAGATGCCTCTGCTGAAGACGCTCGGACTGTGTTATGTGCCCGACAACGTGTTGCTCCAGAACGGCAAAGTGGTGAAGCGAGGGCTTACCAACAGCGACATTCGCCAACGTATCAACCACTAAAATCACGCAAGAGATGCTTGTAAAAACGTTTAGCGCAGCAGTCAACGGTCTCGAGGTAACCACCATCACGGTAGAGGTGAGCCTCACGCGAGGGGTGATGTATCGCCTCACGGGGCTGGGTGACGAGGCTGTAAGGGAAAGTCATGACCGCATACAAGCCGCTCTGCTCAACAACGGATATAAGTTCCCAGTAGCGGATATCACCGCTAACCTAGCGCCAGCCAATCTCCGCAAGGCAGGATCGGGATTTGATCTGCCTTTGGCTATCGCCATTCTTGCGGCTGCAAACAATATTCCGACGGACCATCTAGACAAATATATGATGGTGGGCGAACTCAGTCTAGACGGCACGTTGCAACCTATCAAGGGCGCACTGCCCATCGCCATCAGAGCAAGAGCCGAACACTATAAAGGGCTGATCGTACCGAAGGCCAACGAGCATGAAGCTGCCGTGGTGGACACACTGGAGGTCTACGGCATGGAGAGCATCTTGGACGTGATACAGTTTCTCAAAGGGGAACGGCAGATGGAGCCTTGTGTGGTGAACACGCGGAAGGAATTCTATGACGAGCAATATCAGTTTGACCTAGATTTTGAGGACGTACGCGGACAGGAAAACGTCAAACGAGCGCTCGAGGTGGCTGCTGCTGGTGGCCATAACCTCATCATGATAGGGCCGCCGGGCTCAGGTAAGAGTATGATGGCAAAGCGTCTGCCTTCCATCCTACCCCCGCTGACGCTCTCCGAAAGTCTTGAGACCACACAGATCCACTCCATCGCAGGTAAGCTATCAAGCGGAACAGGCCTGATCAGTAGGCGTCCGTTCCGCTCTCCACACCATACCATATCCGAGGTGGCGCTCGTTGGAGGTGGCGCAGACCCGATGCCAGGCGAGATTTCGTTAGCGCACAACGGCGTTTTGTTTGCCGACGAGCTTCCGGAGTTTAACAAGCACACGCTGGAAGTGCTCCGACAACCGCTTGAGGATCGTGTGATCACTATCTCTAGAGCTAGATACACCGTCACGTACCCTGCCTCATTCATGTTTGTAGCCTCCATGAATCCATGCCCATGCGGCTACTATGGTGACCCAACGCACCACTGCGTTTGTTCACCGGGACAGATACAACGATACATTAATAAGATTAGTGGACCTCTGCTCGACCGCATCGACATCCAATGCGAGATTTCGGCGTTGCCGTTCAAGGATCTATCCAAAGCCGCTCCCGGCGAGCCTTCAGCCTCAATCCGTGAGCGAGTGATTGCCGCACGCGCCATACAGACCACCCGTTTCAAGGATATCCCTGGCGTTCACTGCAACGCCCAGATGACGGAGCGCATGCTGCACCAGTATGCAGAGCCCGACGAGCAAGGCCTCGATCTGATGCGCATGGCAATGGAGCGCCTCTCGCTCTCCGCACGCGCTTACAGTCGCATCCTCAAAGTGGCTCGCACCATCGCTGACCTAGATGGTTCGGAGAGCGTAAAGAGCAATCACATAGCCGAAGCTATCACCTATCGACAGCTTGACAGAGGCGATTGGGCTGAACGCGGATTATAATACGGACAATAAGACGTATGATTGTTGTGATAAAAATTTCACTTTTTTGTCGCCATCCCCACATTTTTTAATTATCTTTGCATAAGATAAGCTGCACCTCAGCAATATCAAGCAAGCTTAATTGCGTTCGGTTTGCATTATCTTTGCATAAGATAAAGGAATGCGATAGGTAAGCAGATGCATGTTTGCAGAGACGCATTCAAGAGACGCTCTGATAGTTCAATGGATAGAACGTAGGTTTCCTAAACCTTTGATCCGGGTTCGATTCCCGGTCGGAGTACCACAAAAACAACACTGATGGTGATGCTTGCACCATCCATTTACTCATCTAGACAATCATAATCACTATGTTAGGAGCCATTATCGGAGACATTGTTGGGTCACGTTTTGAGTTTGGTGCACCCCCACAAGAGGGTTTCAAATTGTTCACATCCGACTGCGATTACACTGACGATACTATCTGCAGCATTGCCGTTGCTGACGCTGTGCTCAATAAGCGGAGCTACCAAGAGGCGCTCTTAAACTGGTGTAGGCGTTATCCTAACCCAATGGGGAGCTACGGAGGAGGTTTCCAAGACTGGATTCATAGCGACAATCCACAGCCGTACCATTCATACGGCAACGGAGCTGCGATGCGCGTAAGTGCTATTGGTTGGCTCTTTGACGACTGGCAGGACGTCTGCGACGAGGCAAAGAAAAGCGCAGAGGTGACCCACAATCATCCAGAAGGTATCAAGGGAGCTCAATGCGTCGCTGAAGTGATCTATTGGCTACGCCACATGCGGTTTACCAAGGCTGACATAGAGAACAAGGTGAAGAAGTTTTTTGGCTATACCATACCGCCAATGTGTGACATTCTGAAGATAGGATCAGAGGGCCACTTTGACGTTTCGTGCCAAGAGACGGTGCCAATGGCGCTGCGGTGCTTCCTAGATGCAAACAGTTTTGAGGAGACCATACGCTTGGCGGTGCTCTGCGATGGCGACACGGACACCAAAGCAGCTATCGCAGGATCAATCGCCGAAGCCTATTATGAGATTCCCGAAACAATCATCGACGAAGCCATATCACGTCTGCCAAACGATATGTTGAAGATTCTAGATCTCTTCTGCGACCGGATGAAGATGCAGCACAAGGGAGCTTATTAACCCAAGAATCCTCCGAGGAAGAGGCGCAATGGTTAGCATGAGCCTCGTTCTCGACGCCCTAATATGCAGAAAGAGCCGTATCATGATGACTGATACAGCTCTTCTATTATTATATATATGTGTAATGCGGGGTGCAACGATGAGTTAGGATCTTTCCAAATAGGTGTATCCGTAAAGTCCGTTACGATAGTTGGACAGGAAGTTCTTACCTTCTGAACCTGTGATGCGTCCTTCGCTGACGCTCTGAGCCACCCATGCTTCTAGTCGACGAACCAGTTTCTTGGGATTATATTGTACATAATCCAGCACTTCGTCGACCGTTTCGCCATTGAACACTTGGTCTATCACATAGCCACCATCCTTCAAACTGATATGTACGGCATTGGTATCACCAAAGAGATTGTGCATATCGCCGAGAATTTCTTGGTATGCTCCGACGAGGAAGATGCCTAGATAATAGCGCTCACCACGTTTCAAGGCATGCACAGGGAGCACGCTAGAGATGTGATTGTCGCAGACGAAGTTGGCTATCTTACCATCGCTATCGCACGTGATGTCCTGTATGGTGCAGTTGCGGGTGGGACGCTCGGTGAGTCGTTGGATGGGGATGATGGGAAAGAGTTGGTCTATCGCCCAACTGTCGGGCAGGGATTGGAAGAGCGAAAAGTTGCAGAAGTACTTATCGGCTAAGATCTTATCCAGCCCGCGAAGCTCTTCGGGTATATGTTTCATGTGCTTTGCCAAGACGTTAACCTCGTGGCAGACGCTCCAATACATACTCTCTATCTCAGCACGGGTCTTCAGATCCACCATACCATGAGCAAAGAGGTCGAGAGCATCCTCACGTATCTGTTGGGCATCATGCCAGTCTTCTAGGACTGAACGAGGATTGAGGTTGTCCCAAATCTCGTATAAGTCTTTCACCAATTGGTGGTCTGTATCCTTAGCCTCAAACTCTTCAGGCATCTCTGGCAGCGAGGCTGTCTCAAGAACGTCAATCACCAACACCGAGTGATGGGCGGTAAGGCTGCGTCCACTCTCTGTGATAACATTGGGGTGAGGAAGATCTTTCTTATCTGCAGCATCCACAAAGGTGTACACACAGTCGTTGATATACTCCTGAATGCTGTAATTCACACTGCTCTCAGAGCTGGAAGAGCGTGTTCCGTCATAGTCGACACCAAGTCCACCACCACAGTCGACGAAGTCAATATTGTATCCCATCTGACGCAGATTGACGTAGAACTGAGCCGCTTCGGTTAGCGCCGTCTGTATACGACGTATCTTGGTGATCTGCGAACCGATATGGAAATGGATCAAGCGAAGACTGTCATGCAGTCCGTTCTTATCGAGAATATGCAACGCTTGGAGCAGTTCGGCACTGGTGAGACCAAACTTTGACGCGTCACCGCCGCTCTCTGCCCACTTACCCGAGCCGCTAGAAACGAGCTTGATACGTACACCGAGGTTGGGTTTGACATCTAGTCGTTGTGCCACACGCGCTATAATCTCTATCTCATTGAGCTTCTCCACCACGATAAAGATGCGTTTGCCCATCTTCTGCGCAAGCAAAGCAAGCTCTATATAGCTCTCATCCTTATACCCATTGCAGATAATCAGCGAGTCGCTATGGCCTTGAACAGCAATCACGGCGTGTAGCTCAGGCTTCGATCCGGCTTCCAAACCCAGATTAAACTTGCGTCCGTGCGAGATAATCTCATCAACCACGGGTTGCATTTGGTTCACCTTGATAGGATAGATAATGAAGTTTTCGCCCTTGAAACCATATTCCTCTCTTGCCCGATCATAACAAGAGGCAATCTTCTCAATACGATTATCAAGGATGTCAGGAAAGCGCAGAAGCACAGGCGGGGTAACATCGCGTTGTGCTAGGGTATCCATCACATCACGAAGGTCAATCTGCGTGTTGTCTTTTCCTGGCGTTACATAGACGTGCCCTTTGGTATTCACACCAAAATAGGATACTCCCCAACCATTGATGTTGTAGAGTTCCTTTGCATCTTCAATCGTCCATTTCTTCATTTCTTATGCTATTGGGTTTCGGTTGTTAAGGATTTGATGATTAGGAGGGAAGCATAGATATTCCCTGACTTATTGATTTTATGTTAATTGTAATAGTTTCATCAGCGACTTGATGGTCATTTGGATCTTTGAGAGATTATCCATCAAGTTGACATCTAGCGTATATCGTGCCTTGCTATAGAAGGGTTCACGCTGAGTGAGTTGCTCTTTGACGAAGCATCTCACCTCATCTGGTGTCTTATTTAATAAGAGAGGACGCACGGAGCGACCCATTTGCAGATGACGATAGAGTACCTCAGGAGTGGCCTTAAGGTACACCGTGTCGCCTTGCGCGTTCATATATTCCATGTTATCGTAGAAGCATGGCGTGCCACCACCGCACGAGATGATCACGTTTTCAAACTCTGCCACCTCGTGCAACATGTTCCGTTCAATGCGACGGAAGCCATCCTCGCCTTGCTGATCAAAGATTTCTTTGACTGTCTTACGCATCCTGCTGGTGATATACCAGTCGAGATCATAGAAAGGCAACCCCATTTGACGCGACAACTCGCGCCCGATGGTGGTTTTTCCGGCTCCCATATATCCTATAAGGATGATGCGTTGACACTGCATAGGCGATACGATTATGCCTTTCGGCGACGTGTTTTAGGTTCAGGTGCGTTCTGTATCAGATCCATGCACTGATCGTATGTGAGTTCGGTAGCTTTCTCATGGTAAGCCTTAGGCAGACGATAGTTCTTGCCATTGTATACCAAGTAAGGACCAAAACGACCATTCATCACCTCTAGCTTAGGATCTTCATCAAACTGCTTGAGGTGGCGTTGTGCCTCCGTTTTGCGCTTACGCAAGATCATTTGGATTGCTTCCTGCAAGGTGATGGCCAATGGATTCTCATCCTTAGGAATGCTTACGTACTTCTTATTGTGGCAAACGTAAGGTCCAAAGCGACCCGCTCCCACACTGACATCGGTTCCTTCAAACTGTCCGAGGGTACGTGGCAACTTGAAAAGCTCCAACGCCTGATCGAGCGTAATGCTTGACATGGATAGATCTGAAGGTATCTGAGCAAAGCGAGGCTTCTCCGTGTCATCCGCAGAACCAATCTGCGCCACTGGACCGAAGCGTCCAATCTTGACAAAGACGGGCTTGCCGCTCGTGGGATCGATGCCAAGTTCGCGTTCACCGGCTTTGTGTTCAGAGCGTGCATTCATCACTTTCTCCACCTCGGGCTCAAAGTTTTTATAGAACTCGCGCATGCCTTCGTTCCAGTTTTCTTTACCATCGGCGATGCGGTCAAACTCCTGCTCCACCCTTGCGGTGAAGTTGTAATCCATGATATCGGGGAAGTTGGCCATCAAGAAGTCGTTCACCACCACGCCAATATCAGTCGGAATGAGTTTTCCTTTATCTGCTCCTGCCATCTCGCTGCGTGTCTCTGAAACGAGTCCATCGCTTCCGAGCGTGTCCACAACAAAGGTTCGCTCCTCTCCTTTCTTATCCCCCTTCTGCACATACTCGCGCTGCTGAATGGTAGAAATAGTCGGAGCATAGGTTGATGGGCGTCCGATACCAAGTTCTTCGAGCTTATGCACTAGGCTAGCCTCAGTATAACGGTTAGGCGCTTGAGAGAAACGCTCAGTGGAAACGATGCTCTGACGTGACAACACATCGCCTTCCTTCATGGCTGGCAATGAGTGAGAAGCGCCTTCAATGTTGCGCTCGTCATCATCCGTCGATTCGTGATAGACCTTCATAAAACCATCAAACACCACCACTTCTCCTTGTGCCACGAAGCATAGATTGCTTATCTGGCTTTGCTCTTCTAGCGTGTTGGCATCGATTTGGATATTCACCGTGGTCTTGTCAATCACTGCATCAGCCATCTGCGAAGCTGCTGTGCGTTTCCAAATCAGTTCGTACAAGCGACGCTCCTGTAACGTTCCGTCTATCGAAGCGTTACTCATGTAAGTGGGGCGGATAGCCTCGTGCGCTTCCTGTGCGCCTTTGCTATGGGTGTGGTATTGACGTTTCTGACTGTATTGCTCGCCATATTGCTTTACAATCTCTTCATGACTGGTGTTGAGCGCCAGCGTTGAGAGGTTGACACTATCGGTACGCATGTAGGTGATTTGTCCGGCTTCATAGAGTCGTTGTGCCACCATCATCGTCTGTGACACGCTGAATCCCAGCTTACGAGCGGCTTCCTGCTGTAGCGTAGAAGTGGTAAAAGGAGGTGCGGGAGTACGTTTGAGCGGTTTCTTGCTGACCGAAGCCACGCTAAACTGTGCATGTTCACATGCCTTAAGGAACGCTACCGCTTCGTCATGAGTAGAGAATCGCTTGCTCAACTCGGCCTTTACCTCAACCGTAGAGCCTTCTTTGCCTTGCAAAACAAACACAGCATTGACGCGATAGTAAGGTTCGCTCTTGAAGCTCTGCACCTCTCGCTCACGCTCCACAATCAGTCTGACTGCCACACTCTGCACGCGACCTGCTGAAAGAGCCGGTTTCACCTTACGCCAAAGCACTGGCGAGAGACGGAAACCTACCAAGCGGTCTAGCACGCGACGTGCTTGTTGCGCATTGACAAGGTTCATATCCAAGTGACGGGGAGTTTCGATGGCTTGTAGGATGGCTGGTTTGGTAATCTCGTGGAACACGATACGGTTGGTGTTCTGCTCATCCAGGCCAAGCACCTCACACAGATGCCAAGAGATTGCTTCTCCTTCGCGGTCCTCATCGGATGCGAGCCAGACCTTACCGGCTTCCGATGCGCACTTGCGTAGCTTTGCTACCACCTCCGCTTTCTCCTCAGGTATCTCGTAATCGGGGGTAAATGAATCCAGGTCTATACTTAGTTCTTTCTTTTTTAGGTCACGGATGTGTCCATAAGAGGACATCACTTTATAGTCCTTACCTAAAAACTTCTCTATCGTTTTAGCCTTTGCGGGGCTCTCTACTATCACTAAATTCTCTTGCATAATCGCATTGCTATGTTTTATCAAGGGCGCAAAATTAGAAAAACTTTTGCTTTCACCTTATATAATAGGTGTTTTTTCTAATTTTTTAAGGAATTTAGGCAGCAATCATCTTGCGCTCTATCACAATATGGGAACTAATGCGGGGAAAATCCATAAAATCCATCTTCGTTTGCCAAAAAGCCTCATTTATCTTTGGCTAACGAAGGTTTAAATCTTAACTTTGCATAGCACAATAAGCATAAACGAATATTTACCTTAACTATAATATATGCTCCAGAAAGAAAAACGCGACGCTATCATCCGTCTGATTCACCAGCAAGTGGTGCCTGCAGTGGGTTGCACCGAACCGATGGCGGTAGCTCTATGTACCGCCCGAGCCACCGAGTTGCTCCAATGTCGTCCCGAGCACATCACCGCCAAGCTCTCAGCTAACATCCTTAAGAACGCTATGGGTGTGGGAATACCCGGTACGGGGATGATCGGATTGCCTATTGCGATTGCTTTGGGTGCGTTGATAGGCAAGTCGGCCTATCAGCTTGAGGTGATTAAAGACCTCACTCCCGAAACGCTTGCTGAAGGAAAGGCATACCTCGAAGCCTCTCCTATCGACATCTCGCTCAAGGAAGACATCACAGAAAAGCTATATATCGAGATCATTGTCAGTGCCGCGGGACATGAGGCACGCGCTGTGATAGCTCATTCGCATACCCACTTCGTACTAGAAGAAGCCGACGGAGAAGTGCTCTTAGACGAACGTGCACCTCAGCAAGCCGAAGAAGCTCAGGAGTCGCAGCCCAAGCTCTGTCTGTCCACCGTGTGGGAGTTTGCCACAACCAGCCCCGTTGACGAGTTATCATTCATCAAAGAGACCAAACGATATAACATGCGAGCAGCCGCCGAGTCGCTCAAAGGCAACTATGGTCACTGCTTAGGCAAGGCGATGGTGCGTCCGCTGAGCCACGGACTCTTTGGCGACTCCATCTATTCGCATATCATTGCCAAGACCGCTTTGGCTTGCGATGCCCGTATGGGTGGTGCGATGATACCCGTGATGAGCAATAGCGGATCGGGCAACCAAGGCATCTGCGCCACCAATCCCGTAGCTGTCTTTGCCAAGGAGAACGAGAACACCGAGGAAGAACTTATCCGTGCGCTTACCCTTAGCCATCTCACCGTCATCTATATCAAGCAGAACCTGGGTGCGCTCTCAGCCCTTTGCGGCTGCGTGGTGGCAAGTATCGGTTCGAGCTGCGGCATCGTTTACCTCATGGGAGGCGACTATCAGCACATCTGCTATGCCGTGAAGAACATGATAGCGATCCTCACCGGTATGATCTGCGATGGTGCAAAGCCCAGTTGTTCGCTCAAGATCTGCTCGGGGGTGTCCACCGCTGTGCTCTCCGCCATGCTAGCAATGGAGAACAAGTATGTCTCTGCTGCCGAAGGAATCATTGACGAAGACGTGGACAAGAGTATCCGCAACCTCACCAATATAGGCAAGGACGCGATGAACATCACGGACAGTATGATTCTAGATATTATGACACATAAGGGTCAGTGTTAGACTCTTATCCATCGATAGCGCCACACTAGGTGCGCCATTTACTCACTAGGCTGTAACGAAAGGATATATTCGTACAGCTTTTTGTAGAACGGATGGCGGCAGAGTGTGGCGCTATTGCCTAATATGACAAGCTTCATCCGAGCGCGGGTGATAGCTACATTCATTCGGCGCAGGTCACGCAGGAAACCGATATCGCCATCCTCGTTGCTTCTTACCAACGAGATCAGCACCACATCGCGTTCCTGTCCCTGAAAGCCATCCACCGTATTGACGGTGATCAGATGTCGGTAAGGTTTGAAGAAAGCCCGTTTTCGTATCAGCTGGCGCAGATATTGCACCTGAGCACGATACGGCGAGATGACCCCCACATCAATCTTTTCATCTAAGATGCGAGCTTTGCCCACCTTGGTGAAATAGTTTTCTAACACAACAAGCATTTCCTCGGCCTCTTGCTTGTTGATTCTTCCAAATGAGGTCCCCACAAATTCTTCCCCAAACGATGCGTCTATCCACTGCATAGGTACGTCATAGTCGAGCACGCCACGGTGTCTGACCTGAGGTGCGCTGACCACCTGACCATGATAGAACCAATCGCTGGAAAACCGCATAATCTCTTCATTCATGCGATACTGCACCTTAAGCAGCGTCACCACCTCGGGTTTGTTCTCCACGATGCGTTCCATGAGCGTCTTGCCCAATCCTGCTTTCAGGGCGGCAAGGTTCTTCACGGTAGGCGGTAGCTGACAATGGTCACCCGCCAACACCACTCTTGTGGCACGACGGATGGGTATCCAGCAAGCCGCTTCTAGTGCTTGCGCAGCCTCATCGATAAACAACGTGGTAAACTTAGTTCCTTGCATCACACGTGCGTTGGCCCCAACAAGGGTCGATGCCACTACGCGTGCCTCTGCAAAGAGCGAGGTATGGATGCGAATCTCTATCTCCGTGGCACGACTACGTAGGCGTTCCATCTTCTGATGAATACCTTCCGAGCCCCGTCGTCGGGCCGAACGCAGTTGGCGAATGGCTTGCCTGATCGCCCATAGCTGAGGATAATCGGGGTGCGACTCAAACCGCCTTTCGTAGGTAAAGCCCAACATCTTATCGTTCACACGCGTAGGATTACCGATGCGCAGCACGTTGATGCCACGATCAACGAGTTTTTCCGAGATCCAGTCCACCGCCATATTGCTCTGCGCACACACCAGCACCTGACTCTCACGCATCAGCGTCTCGTTGATAGCCTCAACCAGTGTGGTGGTCTTTCCCGTTCCTGGAGGCCCATGCACCACCATCACGTCCTTAGCTCTGAGCACCTCGTTGACCGCTTGTTCCTGTGTGGGGTTAAGCCAAGGGAGGCGTGTAGGCGCAAAGGTAAAGTGCTGAGCGACTTGATGCGAATAGAACAAGTCGCGCAGATAAGCCAGCCGATTGCCTTTCGCTTGCATCGTTCGGTCCAGCGCATCGAACATCTCACGATAGCTGGTCTCATCGAAAGAGAGTTGACAACCCACCTTTTCATCCCCATTCTGCATCTCTAGCAAAGGCAGATTGTCGGGCACCGTCACCACCATCCGTTCACCATCGGCATAGGATACCGTACCCGTGAATCCGTAGAACCTGAGCGATGCACCCTCACGATAGTGGAAGAACATCACAGGACGCCCATACTCGAAGTTGTGTTCCACCTCGGTATCTTGCAGACGGAACACCTCCACCACGCGCTGATTAAGACTATTGTAATAGCTCTTTCCTACGCGTAGCGGAAACCAAGCGTCCCCTCGCTTCACCTTCCGTTCCATACCGATGAGTTCGGTCTGCTTGCGGAAGGCTTCTTTCTCGGCATAATACTCCATCTGTAGGAGGAGTTTCTGTCGCTGAAGGGCCTGTATGGGTGTGTCGCCGTGTGTCATGAGATGTATATACTAAGAGATTATGCGATTTACAATAAGAGATTATGCGATGACAATCAGATATTTGGATTATCTAAGCGAAGTCACTTCAACCTGCGGCTTGCCCACACGCACATCCTCGTTGTGGAACGACACGCTGATGGTACGGCTCTCGCCAGGCATCAGATGGAAATAGTTGTCACTATAGATTACTGGCAGAATCTGCTCGCCGTCGCCATCTTTGAGGTTCAGACGAAGCATCAGCGCTGGCGTGGAAGCCGGATTGTGTATCGTTACAGAGCCCACCCATTCGCTACCTTGACGCTCAAAGTGGCTCTTACATTCCACCTTCACTTGCGGTAGGGCGAGCAATGCTTTGAAGTTGTCGGTCTCTTGACCCAGCACGTAGGTATTCTCCGCTATCTGCTGATCACCATCCGTGAGCTGCAGACGGAGGAAATAGACTGAAGGCGTAGCCGTGCTATCCGTCCATGCGGGCAGACTCACTGCAAGCACATCCTGTGTATGATCAGCAGGGAGGTTGAGTGGCGAAGCATCTTGTTTCACCTTGCGCCCCTGTACGTCGTAGAGCGTATAGGCGGCGGTGAGGTTTGATGCGTCATTTCCACTGCGATTGACCGCCTCTATCTTCTTGCTGGCAGGATTGTATTGTAGGTGTAGCGGCTCACAAGCCTTCTTCAGACCGAAGTAGCCAGCCGTTGGCTCTAGGTAATAGTCGTAGGTCTGCCATACCATCGAAGGCCAACAAGGATGGCTCATCCACATCAGCAGCCCCATGCGGTGTTGTTGTGAAGCCTCATACATCGCACGATGGCCGTCATAGTTGACCCATTGTGCATAACCAGCAAACTGCTGTGCGCTTTGTGGCTCACCGAAGTGGTGTGCAATCATGTCGTTAAACAATCTGCCGTTCTGTGCTCCGCGCAGCGTGAAATCGTGCTCGCCCCAAGCTACGTTCTGTGGCCAGAGTTGGTCAGCGGGCAACATTCGGCGCAGACTCTCAATGTTGGGTACGTTAGGCATACCCTGTTCAGAGTGGAGAAGCTTAGATGCATGGGTGAAATACCACTCCGTAGGTCTCAGTCCGTAAGGGCCGTGACCACTCACACCATCATCCGCCGAACTGCTGATATATCCCAGCTGAGGATGCTCGGCAGCCACGCTAGCACGCAGCGCCTGGTCGAGCGTAGCAGGAGGATAGCCCTCGTTGCGACCCACATAGATGGCGATGGATGGGTGTTGACGGATGCGACGGATATAATCGCGTGCGTTCTCCATGAACATCTCTTCGTTATAAGGGTCAGGTCCGTCCCAAGGGTTAGCCAGCCAGAAGTCTTGCCACACCATGATACCATATCGGTCACAAGCCTCATAGAACGCTTTGTCACCGATCTGACCCACCCAGTTGCGGATCATCGTGAAGTTCATATCGCGGTGATAACGCACCGCCGCATCGTATTCGCGTGCACGATAGTTGAGATTGGTTTCCGAGAAGCCCCAGTTGCCACCCAGTGGTGTGACCCGTTTGTGGTTGACATAGAGAGTGGTACGCGTATCCAGGTCAGCATAACTCATCTCGCGGATACCCGCTTTATAGCGCACCGTGTCACCCGCCACAGCAAATCCGGCATCGTAGAGATAAGGCGTGCCGTAGCCATTGGGCCACCATAGGTTCATCTTCTGGCGCTGCAGTTGTGGGAAAGCCGATGGCGAGAACGTCACATCCTTCACTTCTAGCGGTTTGAGCGTCACCTGTTGCTGGAAACGGATATCACCGATCCATCCCGTCACGGTAGTGGTGATGGTCTGCTTCAGATTGTTCTCCACACGCACACAGGGCGTCATCGTGGCAAGCGTATCCGTAGCGCCAAGCTTTGTGGTCACCATTGGGTCGCTCACATGCGCTGTGCGCTCCACAGAGAGGTACACATTGTTCCATATACCCACCTCGCGTCCAGGCGTAGAGGTGATCCAGTCCCATCCCACAGACGCATGGAACGTAGGGTTGTCGCCTCCTAGCACACCACCATTGAGGTCGGTGCTCTCAGTGTTCTTGATCTTCACGGCACCGATATGTTCGTTGCGATACACACGCAGCTCGATGTTGTTGGTACCAGCGGTGAGATATGGCGTGATATCAAAGCGTCCACGGACGAACGCACCATTGACAGCGCCCTGAATATTGCCATTGACATAGATGTCAGCTTTCCAGTTGATGCCATCCAGATTGAGGAAGACGCGGTTGCCCGAAGGCTTAGCGCCAAGGCGGAACTGCGTGCGATACCAGAAGTCGGCATTGAAGTAGGACTCAGATATCTGCCGCATCTGATTGCCAAGGGTATTGTCGGGTACAGCCCCAATATTCATATAGCTAGTCAGCACGGTGGCAGGAACGGTAGCTGGGAGCCATAAGTTGCCCCCATCTCGCTTGAGTTGCCAGTCACGATTGAGCTCATAGCGATGTCCCACGGCCAGTCCGAGGCGGCGCACCGATGTAGCGGCAGCTGCGTGAGGCGTGACGGGTGTACCAAAGACCTGCATCTCGCTGAGCGCATACACCCCCGAAGCGTCGGGTGTGGTGAGCCATAGACGCACATAGCGTCCTGTGCCTTGGCAAGAGAGGCTATCGGTGAGCGCTGTTCCGGCTTGTAGCTGTGCCACATCCTTCCAGTGGGCGGCATCGTCAGAGGTCTGCAGCTGTCCGGCTTGTGCACGATGAAGCCAGTGAAGGGTCACCTTGTCAAACTGGCAGCGCTCGCCCAGATCCACATACACCCACTGCGGTTGGGGTGTAGAGGTAGCTTTCTCAGTGGCAGAGGCTTGCGCAGACGATGTCTCAGGTTGACTCTCGCTGAACGATGCCACGGGACTCATCGTCAGTCTGCGGTCAGCTAGCTCACCCGGAGGGAGCACCTGTTTCTTCTCGAAGGACACGGGAGGAGCGGGAGGAACGGCATGTGCCATCCACACACTGCTGAAATGGCTGCTCGGCATCATACCGCGCTCATCAGCGGTAAACAAGCTTTCGTACACACGCCAGTAGGCACAACCCGGCATCTGAAACTTGATGCGCAGGTGGCGGTAGTTGCCTCGTGTCACGGGAATGGTCACATCCACCAGTCGGAGGGGCAATCGCTCGGTAGCTTCCTGCTTGTTTGGGTCTGAGCTGACCATCTGCTTGGCAGCCTTTCCGGGCAGATCTGCCCCTTTCAGCACACCCACCTCATACCAGTAGATGCCATTGGCCGATGCCTCCACACGGATGGCATACCCCTTTGTGGCTTCGCTGGCACGATAGGCAGCCCAGGCATTGAGTCGGAGCTCATGCGTAGCCACATCCATACCGGTATAGTCAAACTGCAGATAGTTGTCCTCACCCATCACATTGACGCTCGAGTGGATATTGCCGTCAAAGGTCTTTTCCTTGTCGCGCAGGTCAAACACACCATCAGCAGTGCTCACCTGCACCGTTGCAGGTTGCTCGCTGGAGATGATACCATCGGTGACAAGCTGTGCTGTGAGGTTATAGTCAACTGACGACGAGGCTATCGCCGTGCGAAGAAGAGCCAAGTTGTGATACGCAGCGTCTTGATGACGTTCAGGAATGTTGGTTTCAGTGGGGCGACCGGGATACTTTCCGATACCACGTGTGTGTCCGCCATCGGCTGAAGCCACCACACTGAGAGCTAGCAGGGGCGCTACCGCCCATCGTTTGTTGTACATAATGTTTTCAGTTAGAGCGTGCAGCAAAGGTCACGCTTAGGTTTTTGCGGGTAGAACGGAAGCTCGTCAGCTCCGCATACAATATATCGTTTGTCATGCAAAGGTAGTTATTTATTTTTGTAATAAGGCATTCTTGGACGATAGAAGCACCTCTTTGAGGATGCGTTATCGATGCTTGTATCTACTCGGAGGGGCGCAACGAGAATAAAAAACAATTTATTTTCCATTGATTTTTAATTTATTTTTTGTTGAAAAACAATTTATTTCCCATTCTGACACGTGCCCCATCGGGAGATGAAAGGGACCGCGACAGCAGGTGGCAAAGGCGCAAAATGATTGTGAAAGAACGAATTGTGCGAATAAAGAACACTGAAATGGTAGATTTTTTTTACCTTTGCAATCTACACATCTGTATGTCCTTGATAACAGACAAGCTCTTTAACACATGACAATAATGAAACTGACCCACTTTCGTCTTTACTCGCTGATATGCTGCTTGTTGCTCGCCCTGAGCACGGTGGCACAAGATCGTATCCCCAAAGGCCACTGCGAAGCCAAACGCAATGTGCTTCCGGGCAACTACAACTTCTGGCTTTACACCCCTGGCGACTATGAGCCACAGGGCCACCCCATCCCCTTAGTGATCTTCCTGCATGGTGCTAGCCTCTGCGGACATGATCTGAGCAAGGTGAGACGCTATGGTGTGCTAGATGCGATTGACCGCGGCAAGATAGTGCCGGCGCTGGTGCTGGCTCCTCAGAATCCCGGTGGTGCATGGAGCCCAAGTAAGATTAACGACCTGCTAGAGTGGACCAAGCAACACTATCAGGTGGATACCACACGCGTCTATGTGCTGGGGATGAGCTTGGGAGGCTATGGCACGATGGATTTTGCCGGTAAATATCCGTCCAAGGTGGCTGCGGCGATGGCGTTCTGTGGCGGTTGCACGCTCAAGGACATGAGCGGTCTGGGCGACCTACCGCTATGGATCATCCACGGAACGGCTGACAAGGCGATACCCGTGGCGCAATCGAAGCGCGTGGTGAGCTTTCTGCAAGGCTGCGGCAAGGACAAGCTCCTACGCTATGACTGGCTCGCAGGTGGTTCGCACGGCATCCTAGCACGTATGTTCTACCTACAGAAGACCTATGACTGGCTCTTCGCCCACTCCACCGCTGACACGCCTCGCGCCGTGGATAAGACGTTTGACATAGGTTATCCGGATATCAACCAGACTTACCAAGAGCTGAAATGGTTTAAGGGTATGTTTGAGAACGACTAATCTATCCGCACGCTTATATGTTAGATATAGATACGCTCGCCACGCTGCTAGGACAGTTTCTGACCACACCTGACAAGGGGTGGTCGCTCTGCACATTCCCTTTCCTAGTCACCTTCTTATGCTTCTTCACACTATATGTGCTGATCACACGCTTGCGCCGAGGCATCCGTCTGAGCTATGTGATTCTCTTTAGCTTGTTCTTCGCATGGAAGGCCAATGGCATGCTGATGGTGCTGCTGCCCGCAACCGCCCTCGTGACATGGTGGCTCACACGCCGCATGACACAGAGCGAGACGCATCGCAAGGCTTGGCTCGCCACTAACATCGTGGTGACGCTGCTGCCGCTGATCTACTTCAAGTACACCAACTTCCTTGCGCTGACAATCAATGCCATCATTCAGAGCAACTTCGGTCCTTTCGAGATTCTTCTTCCTGTGGGTATCTCGTTCTATACGTTCCAAGCTATCAGTTATGCGGTGGATGTGTACAAGGGTAAGTATCCGGGTGACACGCCCTTGATAGACTACTTGTTCTACCTCACCTTCTTCCCCTTACTAATGGCTGGACCTATCACTCGTGCCGAGGTGCTACTGCCACAGATCCAAGGAAAGCGCAAGGTGAGCACGGCGTTGGTGTATAGCGGACTATGGCTCATCCTGTGCGGACTGCTCAAGAAGGCGGTCATAGCCGACTATATAGCACAGTATAACAACTGGGTCTTTGATGATCCGATGGGCTATTCGGGCTTTGAGAACCTCATGGCGGTGATTGGCTTCACGTTGCAGATCTACTGCGACTTTTCCGGATACAGCGACATGGCCATCGGACTGGCGGGCGTGATGGGCTTTGAACTGAAGGAAAACTTCTGCTTCCCCTATCAGAGCATCAACCCGCAAGAGTTTTGGAGACGCTGGCACATCGCCCTGTCTACGTGGTTCAGAGACTATCTATATATCCCCTTGGGGGGCAACCGCAAAGGTACGGTGCGCACCTCGCTGAACAATCTCATCACGATGCTAGTGGCAGGATTGTGGCACGGAGCCTCTTGGATGTTTGTCATCTGGGGCGGTCTGTGGGGTGTGGCGCTCGTTGGGCACAAGCTATGCCGCCGTTGGTTCCTTGACAGGATACCTAACACGTGGGTGGTGAAGACGTTGTGCTGGGTGGTGATGTTCGCCTTTGTCAACGTGACATGGGTGTTCTTCCGCGCCGATAGCCTCAACACCGTGGCGCTGATATGGCAACGCATCGTGACCGATCTGGACTGGGCCTACTTCCAACCCTTCGTACACACCCGTCTGCTATGGATGGTGATGGTGGCTGTGGGGCTGGAGCTGCACAGCATACGCCAAGCGGATCTGCAATGGATGCGCAGTGGCTTCATCAAGTCGCCTTGGGTGGTGAAGCTCATCCTCTTTGCCATCGTCATCCAGCTGGTTATCAGCACGCAGCAAGGCTCTATCCAGCCCTTCATCTACGCTCGTTTTTAAGTCAAGGCGGTGCTGAATGATCTAAAGAAGAATCCTCTATCAACTAAAGACAATGTATATGACAACAATCCTACGAAACCTCATCACACTCGTGCTTCTGCTCATAGCGACAGGAAGCACCCCCCTCGCCACCCCAATGATGGCACAAAGCAGCAACGCCACTGACCATGGCACGCTCGTCAAAGCCACCGATGCACGCTTTGCCTATACCGGACGCATCCACTTCAACAACGATGGTGGTGCGTGCTGGACATGGCCCGGCGCACAAATCACATGCCAGTTTAAGGGCACGGAAGCCACGATGAAGACCAAGCCCGGCTGCGGCTACTGGGTCGTAGTGGTGGATGGCGGACAGCCTCGCAAGGTGGAGTCGACCAAGGAGAACAATGGTGTGGTGACACTGGCATCACATCTGAGCAACGAGAAGCACCTCTTGCAGTTGACCTACGCCACTGAAGCCGTGGTGCGACGTCCCGTGTTTTACGGTCTGATGCTCGGAAAGAACGGCACACTATGCGACAAACCGCAGTTGCCTACACGCAAAATGGAGTTTATCGGCAACTCTATCACCTGCGCCCTTGGCAACGAATGGGACGGAACAAGCAAAGACTATAAGATGTCCATGCAGAACATCTACTACTCATACGAAGCTATCACCGCTCGCAACCTACAAGCACGCTATCAGGTGGTGGCTAGATCCGGACTGGGCATCTACCGCAACACCTGCGGCAATGTGAATGGTGACAAGAACGTACTGCCCACCTATTATCCCTATGCCGACTTTGGCACCTCGGGCGCCCTATGGGATTTTTCTCAGTATCAGCCCGATGTGGTGTGTGTCAACCTCGGCACAAACGACACCACCAGCCCTAGCTGGAGCGACGAGAAGCTGCAAGAGGCTTTCAAAGCATTTGTCAAGACGCTACGCTCCCACTACCCCAAAGCCAAGATTGTGTTGCTCACCGGCACAATGATCAAGAACAAGCGCCTCACCGCCGTACAGCAAGCCCAACAAGCCGCCATCGATGATGCTGCCAAGCGGGGCGACAAGGAGGTGTACAGGTTCGACTTCACTCCTGACGATGGTTCGCAGGGTTGGGGATACGGTCGACATCCGTCACGCAAACGCCACGAACAGATGGCTGCCGAGCTAACGCCTTATCTGCAAAAGCTCATGAACTGGAACTGATGCTAACACAAAGCGGGAAACCATCATCGTGGTTTCCCGCTTTGTGTTAGCATACGCCATGACATAACTTGTGGGTGAAGAAGATACATACGGAAGATACGGCAACTAAGCGCCCACGTTAGGTGTATTATATCTATGCCTCAGATTGGCATATCATATAATATCTCTTGGCGTGGCTGGCTGCGTTGCCTATCCTGTATGTAGGCAATGCGAAGGCCTGAGACGGGGATAGGCAAGTATGGCCTCCCACGTCTTTTTTTATTTACACACATTTTAATCAGATTACTTTCCATAAGAGGGGCAACGGAAAGATATGCCGCATTATGGAACGATGCTTGATCGGATTGAGTTTTGATGATGGACGAATAGACAATTACACCCTCCTTCGTCCCTTACTGGAAAGATATGACTTGCCTGCCACATTCAATATCACAACAGGATATGTACTCGGGAAACTGAACCCCGGCAATCCCACCGATGTGAAGCCAATGGACATGGACATGGTAAAGGAGCTAAGCCGTAATCCGCTCTTTGAGATTGCTGGACACGGATGGGCACACAAGAACAGCATCGAGGATATTCATGAAGGATTTGACGACCTGAAACGCCGATTAGGGGTGGAGAAGCTGACGGAGCTAGGTGACGGATTTGCTAGTCCAGGAACAGGTCTCGCCACTGAGACATGGCGCCAACTGGCGACGGAGAGCGGGAGCAGCCTCAACTATGCACGTGTCTCGTTGAGATATACCAGCCATCCCAAGCTGAAGACGCTTATCCGAAAGGTTAGCAGAGTGACCAAATGGCCCCTATTCTATCGCTGGGCGTACCAAGACACGTTGATGGATAGGGTGGAAGATGGCAAACTTTACAGTGTGCCTGTGCTTGCTTCTATCTCCATAAGCGAACTGAAAGCGCTTATCGATTACAGCGTGAAGCACCGGAAGGCATGCATACTGATGTTTCATAGCATTGTACCGGACGGACAGGTGCATGACAACTGGGACTATGAGGAAGGCCCGTTCAGCGAGCTATGCCAATATCTCAAAGAGCAGGAGAGCCGTGGCACGTTGCAGGTATGCAAATCCATCGACATTTGGAACGCTTTAAAGAAAGACTGATAAGCTTATGTTTGAGTTTATATATAGCAAGAAAAGGGTTGCTGAGATATACAAAGCCATTAGGGGAGGGTATGATAAAAACCAGAATGTCAGCCCTTTACTATGGACGGAGCATTGCGTAGAGTGTGCCGCACCAGCCTGTTATGGCACTTGCCCACGCTATCAGAAGCGGGCAGATGGCAACTGCGTCCGACTAGTGGGTAGCTTCACACCCGTCAAGAACGCTCAAGGTATCGGTGCCACGTGCGAATTCCGAACTTGGGCCAAGATAGAGTCGCAGCTGAAGACGCGCACCATGACCGCTAAAGGGTACGACCTTCTATACTGCGCCATCACGCGTTGGGGTTACTTCTTCAGAGCATTGGCTGCCATGATGCCCTTCAGGTCTATCCAAAGGTTCATAGATAATGGGTGGTTCAGTTACAGACAGAAGTGGATCAATCTCTGTATAAAGGACCAAGAGCCTATCATGGCACTGACACTGAAAGGTGATGTCACTAACCAAGACCATCCGTCGACCTTCCTTGTGGACATAAAGAGCGCATCAGCGTTGCTTTATCGCAAAGCTATAGAGATACCGCTAGGTCAATCTACGTTCAGCGTGAACATCCCACCCTACGAGAGCAAGGACGAGCTCTACTTTATCAACCTCCATCCGGTCAATGCGGAAGAACACGTCAAGGTCACGTTCAATAGTCTGGAAATGCTTCCCACCAACATCCGAGAAGGAAAGAAGGTGAAGTGTGTGATTTGGGATCTAGACAACACGCTGTGGGATGGTGTGCTGATTGAGGGTGACGTGAAACCCAATCAGCGATTAATTGACCTCATCAAGAAACTTGACGAGCGGGGCATTGTCAACAGCATCGTATCCAAGAACAATGCGGAAGAGGTGGAAGCCAAGCTCCGTGAACTAGGAATCAGCGACTATTTCGTATTTAAGAAGGTCAACTGGACACCGAAGAGCGTGAACATTGCCAACACCATCCATCAAATGAATATCAATCCGGACACGATAGTCTTTGTGGACGACAATCCCTTTGAGCGTAACGAGGTGTTGCTACATCAGCCCAGCGTCACCTGCGTGGATCCTACGGAGATAGAGGAGATTGCCCAATGCAGCCGATTCAACGCTATCGTAACGGAAGACTCGAAGAAGCGCCGAGACACCTACAAGATGCTGGAAGCCATGGCAACGGAGGAGGAGCGCTGGGATGGTGACATCAACGACTTTCTGAAGAGTTGCAATATCAAAGCCGAAGCGTCGCACCCAAAGCAAGAAGAGGTGGCACGTTGTTACGAACTGCTACAGCGAACCAACCAACTGAACTCGTCGGGGCGACGACTTTCCATGGAAGAGGTGCAACGCATCGTGCAGAGCAAAAGCTATGACAGCTTTGTACTGAGGAGCAACGACAAGTTTGGCGATTACGGCATTGTGGGCTTCCTTATTATTAATAAGGATGAAGAGGTGCCCGTGGTAACCGACTTTGTGATCAGTTGTCGTGTGGCAAACAAGAAGATAGAACCCACATTGATCAACAATCTTGCCCAGAGATATGGCGGAAAGCTACTATTCCACTATAAGAAGACTCTGCGCAATGGTCCTATGTATGCTATTATTAATGAGCTATGTATGACGAAGCAATCCTCCTCAGATGACACAGAGACCTATCTATGTACATTCAATGCAGATTATCCGAAGATTGTGGATATCACATTGAATAGTTGAAAAGAATGATTACATAACCATCGGGAAGCGATAACTCACATCTAAAGAACATAACCAAAAAGAGCGGAACACCTTATCACAAGGCATTCCGCTCCACTTACACACTTACTACTATTACTTTAGATACAAAAACCTATATATTCATTATTACTTCAAAAAGGTTTCTATCGTTTTGAGGGTTACTTGACCGTAACCTTTAACTGCCCATCCACGTTGCGAGCGTCTACCACAGCAATCTGCGATGTGCCGGTAGCGAGACCTTTGATGGTTATGGTAGAGTCGGCAATGGACGTCTGAACCACCTTGGAGCTCTGTGCATAGACCTTATAAGGGGCCTTGCCTGTCTTCACTTTCACCTGCACCGTTTCGCCTTTATTGATGGTAACGGTGGTCTGGTCAAACTTCAAGGGAGCATAGACGCTTACCAATAAAGAGGCGGTATGGTTGGCATTGTCCGTGGCTACGATGGTGACGTTGCCCTCATTATATCCTTTCACCAAGACGGTGTCCTTATTGACCGTGGCTATAGCCTTGGTGCTATCGGTCGAAGTGACTTTATAAGGTGCGGTGCCATTGATGATCACACGCTTCAGGACGCTGTCGGGATAGAGGCGCATGGTGGGATTGCTAAATCGCATGCTGGTATCGGTAGCTTCGTTATCGTCACATGAAGCCATCATAAAGCCGCTCACGCTGAGCAGCATAATCATTAACACGCTGAATACTTTACTCTTTTTCATTGTCGATATCATTGTCTTTATTGTTTGCTTTTGACTCTATCCTTGCGCTTTGGTCTACTTCTTAAATACAGCCATTGCCGAAACATTGCCTCGGAGAAAGAAAAAAAACAAAAAAACTTCATCCGCCAACGTCCACAATGGGAACGTTAACGGATGAAGCTATATATTAAGGTGTGTACAGTCGGTACTGAAAGGGCCGCCGTGATGCCTCTGCTTTATAGCATCAAAGCATGCTTCTTAATCTAATCCTCAGTATCTGCTTTGGTCTGACTGAGCTTCTGATACTGCGAAGGTGTCACACCATTGACCTTGCGGAAGGCGTTGATGAAGCTGGCTGCGGTCTTATAACCTAGCTCTTGGTAGATGGCTTGGATGGTCATGTTGCCATAATGCTCGGTGTCGGTGAGTCGACGGCACGCCTCGCGGATACGAAACTCGTTGAGGTAGGTCTTGAAGTTTTTACCATAGGTTTCGTTGATCACCATAGATACATACTTGGTGTTAGAACCCACCATCTGCGCAAGGACAGCAAGACTGAAGTCGTCACGGCTGATGACGCTCACATCCTCAAACACGTTATTGATCTTTTCCAGCAAACGGGTGGCTTGTTCATCAGAAAGCAACGAACCTTTATCTATATCTTCGGTGCTATTTTCATCGGTTTCATCGGACGTATCGGTCGATGAAAGAGGTGCAGCATCCTCTGTTTCAGGTTTTATCGATTCGTCTAGATGGTCGATCGTTGGCTCTGAATGGTCGGCCTTCTCCACGGCAGCGAGGTAGCGACGACGTAGCTGCTGGGTGTTCTTGTTTTGCCGAGTGAGTTCCTCGTTCTTGTCCACCAGCAGTTGTTGTGACTGAAGCAGCTCCTTGTTACGATAGCGCAGCTTGATATAGAGCGTTGCAATGACTATCATGAACAGCAAGAACGCTATGATTATAATGGTAAGGTAACGATTATGGGTGGTCAGACGACCAATGGTGGCGTCGTTCATACGGTTCTCATAGTCAAAGAGCTTCATCTTGGCAGAGTTCATACGCTGCGTATCGAAGATCGAATCGTTGAGTTCTAGGTATCGGCTACGACACTGATTGGCTTTGATAGAGTCGCCAAGCTGCTTATATGCCATGTAAAGGTCACGGCATACGTCAGCTTCCTTGAGTTTATCTTCCGATTCTATGGCGATATCAAGACTCGTCTGCAGGCTCTTCGTCGCCTCTGCGTATTTTTTTTCGAGTAACAGGATGTTGCCTATCTCGCTATGAATCATAGCCATATAACGCGATCCGATGCTATCCAGCTCTGCCGCACGGAGCGCCTCGCGTTGGTAATAGAGCGCAGGACCATAGTTGTGTTCGGTCTTAGCTATCAAGCTTTGGTTGGCAAGGGCATAATATCGGTACACACCATTGCCTTTATAAGGAAGGCTCATCTGTATCTTATACCAGTAACGCGCATCTTTCGGATTATTACTCAAGCAATATACTTGCACCAGATTGATGGCAAACTGCATCTGCGCAAGCGTGTTCTTATCCTCCACTGCTATCGTATAACCTTTCTTAAAGTAATGGGTGGCACGATCATAATCCTCCATATAGGCATACACATTGCCGATATTCCCTGTGCTGGCCATCTGTGTGGGACGGTCATTGGTCATCTTAGCCGCCTCTAGAGCCTGCGTGTACAACGACAAAGCTTCTGAAAACTGCTCGCTCAGGAAATGCTTATCGGCTTGAAGCTTCAGTTTCAAGGCGTCACCAGGCTTCTGATCTATCGCCATCAACCTTGTGGGGAGAAGCACGAGTGCGCAAATAAGCATCAAAAATGCAACGGAAACCTGTTTCATACGTACAAAGATACTGAAAAAAAACAAATCGGCGAACATTTCTTTAATTTCTTGAAATAATAGTTAATGAGCTTTCAAAACACAACAGAAAACCCGTATTTTTCTTTGTTTTCTTGAAATTAAAAGCACAGAAGCATTAAAATGTTGCAATGAGACCTTATCTTTTTTAACTTTGCAAGCATACACCGAGCATATGTGACGATTCGCAATACTTTACATATACATTCATTTTATCAACATTCACGCTTATGAGAAGAATTCTTTATTTCTTAGCTTTCGTGTTTGCATTAAGCTTCACGGTACCTCTCACGGCGTCAGCACAGGAAAGACAAGACCTGCCGCTACTGACGAAGGGTACGGTGAAAGCGCCGCCACAGAAAGCTGAAGCGTACACCGCTCCTTACTACGAATCGTTTGACGATTCCTTATCGTATGCTCAGTGGACGCAAATCAGAACACAAGCAGCCGACTCCTTTGCTTGGGCTTACTATTATTACAATGGCAAGTACACTGGGCCAGGATTTAACAACTCACCTTGTGTACGTTTCTGCCAGACCTACGATAGCGGCAAATCGCCTTCGAACAACTGGTTCATCTCACCGGGAATCGCTCTGAAGGCTGGCAACACCTATCGTTTGTCCAACTCTATCCGTGGTTACTTCGTATCATCCATTCACATGTATCTGCTTACATCGCGCACAGACACCGTGAATGGACGCATCAGTATCATGGATGTTTGCGAGCAATCGCCTTCGGACACTTACACAGGCGACTTTGAAGTGCCTGCGGATGGGACTTATTACCTAGCTTACTATGACAACACGCCTTGGCGCGAGAACGGTACCGCCCTACGTTACCAATGGTATCTCGACGAGGTAAAGATCTTTGCGGTAAGCAATAATGGCGTTCCTGCCGCTATTGGCAACTTGAAGCAAGTGCCAGGACAGAACGGCGAGGTAAGCATGGGTCTGAAATGGACACTGCCTACAAAGAGTAAGCAAGGCGAGGACCTTGATGTCTTGTCTTATGTAAAGATCTATAAGGATCTGAACGACTCTATTACTGTTACTGACGGCGTCGCTCCTGGCGCTCAGATGACTTGGACCGACCCTAACCCCACTGCGGGCAAGCACACTTACAGCGTTGTGGTAGCTAACACCAGCGGTGAAAGTGCACGCGCCACAGTGAACACAATGATCGGTATCGACTATGCCGGCGCACCTGAAAACCTTAGCGTTGACTATGACGAAGAGGGTGAGGTGATGACCATCGACTGGGATAAACCCGAGTTTGGTCGCAACGGCGGATGGTATGATCCTACTGGTTTGACGTATAACATCGTTCGTCAACCTGGCAACAAACTCCTCGCAAGCAACTACACGGGTACTCAATACGAAGACGAGGACCTTGAAGAGTATGGCAACTATATCTATCAAGTGTCTACAAGCACCACTGCCGGACTTGGCGCAACTGCTACAAGCCAAGGCATCGTAGCCGGTAGCACCAAGCCATTGCCTATCCGCGAGGGTTGGGAGGATGAGTCAACTTATCCCACTTGGACCATCGTGGACAACAACAATGACGGTCACACCTTATATATTAAGCACTCTAAGGGTCATGAAAGCGCAACAGCTATCGGTTGGGACTACACCTCTACTGATGTAGACCGCGATGAAAGCCTTTATTCTCCACCTGTAGAACTGCAGGCAGGTAAGAAGTATCGCTTGTCATTCTATGTAACGAACAATCCTTACCAGACATTCTCACTTGACGTGAAGTATGGTAATGGTAAGAATAAGACTGCACAGACCAACACCGTAGTAAGCTACGCTGGTGTTTCTGCAGGCGATTACTCTATCTCAACCACCGACTTTGAGGTTGAAAAGAATGGCATTTACTACTTCTCTTGGTGGCTACATGACGCTACCAGCTATGTTTGGTTTGACGATTTCCGCATAGAAGAGATCCTTGAAAACAACATCGAGGCCACTTCTATCCGCAATCTAAACACTGCACCAACCATTGGTGACAAGATCTCAACCGGTGTTACCTACACCAATACGGGTAGCAAGCGTTCTTCTTCGTTCAAGGTTCAGCTTCTCAACAATAAGGACGAAGTGCTCGGCGAGAGCACCATCTCACGTCCATTGGCTGCTGGCGCTTCTGGTACAGCTAACATCTCATGGACCGTACCTGAGACTGCCGAAGGTCAATATGCCGTTTATGGCAAAGTGGTGATGAGCGGCGACGAGTGTGATGTAGACAACACCACATCTGTTTCTTACCTCAACGTACAAGGTAAAGGTAAGCGTGCCGTGACCATCGGTACTGATATGACCGAGAGTAACGTGAACGAGAAAGCTCCTTTCACCTACTATGGATATACTTTCAGCCAGTTTATCTACAAAGCAAACGACTTTGGAGGCATTGCTGGCAAGATCGATTCGCTAGCATTCAAGTTCCGCGGTGGACAGTCAAAAGACTTCAAGGATGTGCCTATCCGCGTTTACCTATACAACACGGAACAGGAGGACATGAACACAGGATGGATGAATCCTAACTACATGACAAAGGTATTCGAAGGCAATATAGATATCAATATGGGTGTCTATGACCTCACCATACCTTTTGACAAGTCATTCGATTACGCTGGCGGCAACCTTGGCGTAATGGTTGTAGGCGACTACGATGGTGCCATGATGCTCAATCAAGGCTATGGTCTCGGTGTATATAGCACCGAATATGGTTTGGGTTCTACACGTACCTTCCCAAGCAATTACTATAGCAAGCCCGACCTTGACAACCTTGACAACACTATCGGTCAATTCTATTCGACCATCCCTGACGCTACATTCTACATGGATCTTACCAATACCGCAACGGTGAAAGGTACAGTTACCGATGGTGACGGCAATCCAGTGGCTGGCGCAACAGTAGCAGGAGGCACTATCAGCTATGGTTATGCTAATGGCTATCCTCATATCAAAGGCACAACCGATGAGAACGGACAGTATACCATCCTGAATCTGCCTGTTGCAGGTGCTTATAGCCAACAGCTTGTAGCAACAGCTATCGGTTATCAAGACGCACAGAGCTACAACAAGCTCACTGCTGGAGACACCGTCACCGTCAATCTGACGATGCAGAAGTGTGCCATGGTTACACTTAAGGGTAAGGTAACCGACGCTACCGACAACACCACAGGTATCGCTGGTGCTACCATCACGCTCACTGGCGACAACAAAGTCAGTGCTACCACCGCTGAAGATGGTAGTTTCGAGATTGAAAATGTCTATACCATCAAGCCTTACTATATCCTAGTAACCAAAGATGGTTATCAAGACTACGACTACTATGGCGGCTATCAGCTTCGTTTCTACGACTATGACAACGATGGTATTGCCGAATCTAGCATCCAGATGACACCAACCACCGCATCGCCTTACAGCGTAAGCGCTACTGACGAAGGCGACAAGGCAGTCATCACATGGACCGATCCTATTGCTGACGTTACTGCAACAAAGGCAAGCGGCGATCCTATCGGACAGTTTGGTGGTGCCTACACACTCGCTATCGGACAGCGCTTCTCTGCTGCCGAGCTACAGAGTCTAGGTGCAGATAGCCTCTACTATGTGAAGTCGATCCGCTTCGCACCTATGTCAACCGGCAACTTCTACCTCGCTATCTGGCAAGGTGAGGAAGGCAACGAAGGCAAGGTATACGAAGAAGCTGTTACTCCAACTAAGTATGGCGACTGGAACACCTTCAATCTCTCTAAGCCTTACAAGATCGATCCTACCAAGAGCATTGTCATAGGTTATACCCTCAGTGCTTCATCAGGTGCTTATCCTGTTTCCTTCGATGCAGGTCCATTGGTTGAAGGTGGCGACGCGCTCTTTGACGCAACCAACGATAAGTGGACTTCAGCACACGAAGTGCTACCCGAATCGATGCACTACAACTGGAGCATCCAAGCCGTTCTTGGCAATGATCCTAACAGCACCGAGCTACCTTGGGCTTCTGCCGAGGCATCTACTAAGGTGAAACAACTGGGCAACGTCATCACGCTCGACTCAATCCAGAGCTGGGCTGCTAAGAAGAATGACGTTCAGGCACAGACTGGCTATGGTACATTGATGCTCGATGAGCAGACCATCCTTCAGAAGAAGGCGGCTCGCGAAGCTGCTGAGAAGGCCTTGGCTGAAACTTCAGCAAGCAAGAAGGCTCCTGCTCGCTGGCCTGCAAAGGGCTACTTCATCTATCGTCTTGAAGCTGGTAACGAAAACAGCGGTTCTTACTTCTGGACCCGACTCAACGATGACCCTATCACCGAAACCACTTATACGGACGAGACATGGAGCTCACTCGACAATAAGGTGTACCGCTACGCAGTGCGCACGTACTACGGCGGCAGCTATTCGAAGTGGAGCGATGGCACTACCTCAGCGTTCACTTACTCGAACGGTGTAGACAAAGGCCACTACGCTACATTGAATGTCAAGGTTAACACCAACTATGGAACAGCAGAAGGTGCTAAGGTAGCGCTCACTGGCGATGACCAGACCACCTATGCTAAGGTAGGAGCTGACGGCGTGGCTACCTTCCACAACGTACGCTTTACCAACTATAGCATCGTGGTTACAAAGCCTTACTACACACATGCCACCGCACTGTTTACCGTTGGCGCTGACAATGTCAATAGCGATCTCGTTGCTGAGACTACGATTGACATGACGTTTGCAGCTCAAGGCCCTGAGATGTTCACTGCTACCGACTACATCACGGATGCTCGTCTCTCATGGGAGACTCCTTCTCCTGCTGTGACCGCAAACCTCACACAGGCTATCGGACAGCATGCTAATTCTTACGGACTCTCTGAAGGTGTAGAATTTATCATGGGTAACCTTCTCGCTCCAAGTGATCTTGCCGAGTACGATTACACCGACTTCTACATCGATAGCTTGAAGTTCTATGCTAACGCAGCTACGACCTACTCACCTGTGCTCTACTGTGGTATCTCGTCCGACCAGACACGACAGATTGTCCGCCTAGACCGCAAGGTGACAGAGGACGAGGTAGGCACTTGGGTAGGCGTGGCATTGCCTGAACCTATCAAGCTAGATACGAAGAAGTACTACTACATCGGTTATGCTGCAACTACCGAATCGGGTCAGTACCCATTCTCTATCGATGACGTAATGAATCCTAACAATAGAGGTAGTTACACCTACGGATTCTCTTATTACACGTATTCATACACATGGTACAGCTTCTCTGCTTATGGCTCTATCGAGGTAGCGGCTCACATCACCGACACCAAGAACGTTGCAGACCTGCTTGACAAGAATGTCAACTACGACGTATATCGCCTCGCAGCCGCCGATTCGACCAACCAGGGCGCATGGGTAAAACTCACCGATAAGGCTATCCAGGATGAGAACTACACCGACGAGCTTTGGCAAGATCAGCCTAGCAACGACTATATGTACGCTGTGAAGGCTATCTATGAGAATGGTGCCGAGTCACCTGCATCTCTGAGCAAGGTGCTCAAGAAGGGTGATGTGGCTCTCTTGAATGCGAAGATCAACACCAATAACATGGTTACAGCTGCAGGTGCGAGCGTTCGCGTCCAAGGCAACGATAAGCTCTACAAGGGCGTTGTAGGTGCTGACGGTCTCTGCCAGGTACCCGAAATCAGTAAGGGAACCTACACATTGACCATCGCTAAGGATGGATTCACCACCATCAGCGAAACCATCAACATGGATGAGGACATCGTCAACAAGCTCTACACACTGGAAGAGCTCAAGACTGCTCCTGTATACGTTCGCGCTGAAGAGGCTGCTGACCAAGCAAGCGTAGCACTTACATGGCGTGCTCCAGGCGAGTATGTACCAATGGAAGGTTGGGCTTACTGGGACAACAACAATCCTTACGGAGGTTTCGGTACTAGCACAGGCTACTGCGCTCTAGGCCAACTCTTCACTCCAAGTGATCAAACATCTAAGGGAATGAAGGAGCTGAGCATCTCTAAGATTGCGTTCTTCCCAGCTTCTACTAACAATCCTCCTGCTGATGGAGCAACCTGGACTGTAAAGATCTGGCGTGAAACTGAAAGCGGCGAGTATGAAGAAGTGGCTTCTGAAGCTGCTGGCGCCGTAACACTGGGCACATGGAAGGAAGTGAAACTATCTTCTCCTTACTATGTATCAGGTGACGAAACGCTTATGATCGGTTACGTTTACACTGGTAGCGTTGCCACTCCGCTTGGTATTGACAATGGTCCGCTCGTTAAGGGCAAGGCCGACTGGGTCAACTTCGGTAGCGGATGGTCAGAGCTAACATCAGCTTCTTCTGGCTGGAACTACAATATCTTGGTACACGCTTATCTTGAGAAGCTTGAGGATGCACCAACAACCAAGGCTCCTGCTTTGGCTCCTGCACAACCTCTCAGCACCGAGAAGGCTCCTAAGGTATCTGTACGCCACTCAGTGAAGAAGGCTGAAAGTGCAGCACATCCTTTGCTCAGCTCTAAGCTCCAGTACACTGGCTACCTCGTTTACCGTCTCACTGATGGTGACCAGAACGATGAGTCTACCTGGACATTGCTCACTCAGAAGCCTATCACTGCTACATCGTTCACCGATAACGGATGGGCTAATCTGCCAACAGCCGACTATCTCTGGGCAGTGAAAGCCACTTACATGAGCGGCAACTCTGATGCAGCATTCAGTCAAGATATCATCGCGAACACCACCGCCATCAACAACACCACTGTCAGTGGCGTATCAATCAAGCAAATCAGCCGTCAGCGCTTCTTGGTTACCACACCTGAGGCTGCTACCCTGTACGTTTCTAACGCCGCAGGAGCCAACGTGCTGACCACAAGCTTGAAGGCGGGCGAGAATATCGTCAATGTCAATGCTCCTGCTGGTGTTTACCTGTTCAAGGTTAACGGCTCAAAGCCAGCAATGATTAAGACCACAATCAAGTAAGAGGTCAATATCAGACTTCTGAAAAACGTCTAAAATAAGAGCCGTGCTTCGGCAATGGTTGAAGCACGGCTCTTTTCTTATTTATAAAAAGAATATTGTAAGGCGGGTTCTATAAATTACCTTTGATGGATTTTTGAATTTTAGCCGAGCAGA
>CAVHUZ010000012.1:0-49792 GCA_963639545.1 Bacteroidaceae bacterium | reverse complement strand
AGCTTCATTGCGTTCGGTTTGCACTATCTTTCTGAAGGAGCATAGCGGGCTATGTGACTGAGGAAAGATGGAAAAGATGCCAGATAAAAACAAAAAGACACAAAGAGCAATCCGTCTAAAGACGAAAATAATTGTGCGTGGAATTTTATAGAACACGCCTTATTCGATAATAATAAAAAACGATATAACACATGGATTACAATTTCAGCGAGATTGAACAGAAGTGGCAACAACGCTGGGTGGAGCAACACACCTACAAGGTTAACGAGGATGCTAACCGCAAGAAATTCTACGTTCTCAACATGTTCCCTTACCCATCAGGTGCCGGACTACATGTGGGACATCCGCTTGGATATATTGCCAGCGACATCTACGCACGTTACAAGCGCCTCAATGGTTACAACGTGCTCAACCCAATGGGCTATGATGCCTATGGATTGCCAGCTGAGCAGTATGCCATTCAGACCGGACAACATCCTGCTGTGACCACAGAGAAGAATATTGCACGCTACCGCGAACAACTAGATAAGATTGGTTTCTGCTTTGACTGGGATCGTGAGGTGCGCACCTGCGACCCACATTACTATCATTGGACTCAATGGGCTTTCCAGAAGATGTTCAATAGTTATTACAACAACCGCACCCAACAAGCTGAACCTATCGAGCAACTCATGTTGCATTTCAGCGAGGAAGGCACTCTCAACATGGATGTGGCACAGTCTGAAGCACTCGTTTTCTCAGCACGCGACTGGCGTAGCATGAACGAAACCGAGCAACAGAAGACGCTCATGAACTATCGTATCGCTTATCTTGGCGAGACCATGGTCAATTGGTGTGCAGGCTTAGGCACCGTGCTTGCCAATGACGAGGTGGTTGATGGCGTGAGTGTACGTGGCGGTTACCCTGTGGTACAGCAGAAGATGAAGCAGTGGTGTCTGCGTGTATCTGCGTATGCACAGCGCTTGCTGGATGGTCTCGATACCGTTGACTGGAGCGACTCTATCAAGGAGACACAGCGCAACTGGATCGGTCGTAGCGAAGGTACCGAGATGAAGTTTAAGACACTCACACCTACCGAGGATTCTGAGGATTCCAAGGAACGCGAAGGCGAAGTGACGGTGTTCACCACACGTGCCGACACCATCTTTGGTGTGACCTTTATGGTGCTTGCTCCTGAGAGCGAATTGGTTGCCGACCTCACCGCACCTGCTTGTCAGAAAGCTGTTGCCGACTATAAAGAATATGTCCAAAAACGCACCGAGCGTGAGCGCATCTCTGACCATCGTGTCACAGGTGTATTCACCGGATCGTATGCGGTCAATCCTTTCACTGGCGAGCGCATTCCTATCTGGGTAGCCGACTATGTATTAGCGGGTTATGGCACTGGTGCTATCATGGGTGTGCCAGCACACGACTCACGCGACTATGCCTTTGCACGCTTTGCCAATCTGCCTATCATCCCTCTCATTGAGGGTGCTGATGTGAGCGAGCAGAGTTATGATGCGAAGGAAGGCACGGTGATGAACTCTCCTCGTGAAGGTGTAGAGAGCACACTGACGCTCAATGGTTTGTCTGTCAAGGAAGCCATTGCCAAGACGCGTGAACATGTCACTCTTAACCATATCGGTCGTGTAAAGGTCAACTATCGTTTGCGTGACGCTATCTTCTCTCGTCAGCGTTACTGGGGCGAACCTTTCCCTGTATATTACAAGCAGGGCATGCCTTATATGATTCCAGAAGAATGTCTTCCTTTGGAGTTGCCAGAGATCAGCACTTACAAACCTACCGAGAATGGCGAACCTCCTTTGGGTCATGCTGAGAAATGGGCTTGGGACACAGCTACCAACACTGTGACCGACAATAGCAAGGTGGACAACGTCACCGTGTTCCCTCTTGAGCTTTGCACCATGCCGGGCTTCGCTGGCTCTAGCGCTTACTATCTGCGTTACATGGATCCTCACAATGACACCGCACTCGTAGGTAAGGATGCAGACGAATACTGGCAGAACGTGGATCTCTATGTGGGTGGCACTGAGCATGCTACGGGTCACTTGATCTACTCTCGTTTCTGGAATAAGTTCCTCTTTGACCTCGGTGTGAGCTGCAAGGAAGAACCTTATCAGAAGTTGGTCAACCAAGGTATGATTCAGGGACGTAGCAACTTTGTCTATCGTGTCAACAGCGATGATGCCAACAGTGCACCTGTCTTTGTTTCCTACAACCTCAAAGCCGACTATGACGTCACTCCTATCCATGTGGATGTGAACATCGTTCATGGTGATGTGCTTGACCAGGATGCTTTCCGTCAGTGGCGTCCCGAGTTCGAACACGCACAGTTTGTTTGTGAAGACGGTAAGTATGTCTGTGGTTGGGCTATCGAGAAGATGTCTAAGTCGATGTTCAACGTGGTCAACCCTGATGACATCGTTAAGCAATATGGTGCTGACACCTTGCGTCTATACGAGATGTTCCTCGGTCCGGTAGAAGCCAGCAAACCTTGGGACACCAATGGTATCGATGGTTGCCACCGCTTCTTGAAGAAGTTTTGGAAACTGTTCCAGCAACCACTCACCGAGGGCGAACCTACGAAGGACAACCTCAAGAGCGTACACAAGCTCATCAAGAAGGTTACACAGGACATCGAGCATTTCTCTTACAACACCAGCATCAGCGCGTTTATGATTTGTGTCAACGAGCTGTCTCAGCAGCGTTGCACCAACAAAGCGTTGCTTCAGAACCTCATCATCCTCATCGCTCCTTTCGCACCACACATCGCTGAGGAACTTTGGGAGCAGAATGGAGGCGTAGGCAGCGTATGTGATGCGCAGTGGCCCACATGGAACGAGGGTTATCTCGTTGAGAACGAGGTGAGCCTGGCTGTTGCTTTCAATGGTAAGGCACGCTTCCAGATGACCTTCCCTGCCGATGCTGACAAGGATACCATCCAACAAGCAGTGCTTGCTGACGAACAGAGCAGCAAGTACCTCGATGGCAAACAGGTCGTGAAGGTGATTGTTGTGCCAGGTCGTATCATCAACGTTGTGGTTAAGTAACCTCCGCATCTATTCATAAGGTGCTGCGTTTCTATCATCCTTATCGAGATAGAGACGCAGCCTTCCTTCAGTTTTTATCAGCCTATAACCTATCATTATTGACATCTATGCCAAACATAAAAACATTTCTCAAAAGCGAAGTAAAGGATCTCGTCTTTATCACCCTTGGCTTGCTACTCTACACCTTTGGATGGACGGTGTTTCTCCTTCCTTATAACATCGTGACAGGTGGCGTCACCGGTATGGCTGCTATCGTGTATTATGCCACGAGCATCCGTATCTCTTACACCTATTTCTTTATCAATGTAGCGTTGCTCTTGGTAGCGTTGAAGATTTTGGGTTTCCGGTTCTTACTCAAGACCATCTATGCCATCTGTACGCTATCTGTGATGCTCGACTTTGCGCAAGACTTGATGAAGGACAGCCAGGGTCACGTCATCCAGATCCTTGGTCCTGACCAACCGTTTATGGCGGTGGTGATAGGTTGTATGCTTACAGGAACGTCGCTTGCCATCGTGTTTCTCAACAATGGTTCCACGGGTGGTACGGATATCATCGCGGCTTGTGTCAACAAGTATAAGAACATGTCTTTGGGTACGGTGCTGCTCATTGTCGACTTCCTTATCATCGGTTCCTGTCTGTTCATCCCGCAGTTTGGTACGTTCCTTCAGCGTGTCAAGATGATCGCCTTTGGCTTCTGTACGATGGCTATCGAAAACTTCATCCTCGACTATGTCTTCAATGCGCAGCGGCAGAGTGTGCAGTTTATGATCTTCTCGCGTAAGTATCAAGAGATTGCCGATGCCATCACCGCCGCTACCGATCATAGTCTGACCTTCCTTGACGGTCATGGTTGGTACACAGGCCAGCCCGTAAAGGTAGTTTGTATGTTGGCTCGCAAACGCGAGAGCCAAACCATCTTCCGTATCATCAAGAGCATTGACCCCAACGCTTTTGTTTCCCAGTCGGCAGTGATTGGCGTTTATGGCGAAGGATTTGACACCATCAAAGCCAACGTCTCTAAGAAACATCAGAAGCAAGCCACCAATGCACTGGAAGAAGGATTCAAAGCCGTTGACCTTCCTTCAGCAGAAGCTACTGAGGTAGAAAAGTAATCCACCTTATTATATATATAAAGGATATTGAGGTGAACACGAGATTAGAAAAGTGAATACAAGATTAGAAAAGGTGAATGTTAATACGAGACTAGAAAAGTGAATACGAGACTAAAAATAGTTTTTGCGACCAACAATGCGCATAAGCTCCGCGAGATCCGTGAGATTCTTGGCGAGCGCTTCACGGTATTGTCACTCAACGACATCGATTGTCATGATGATATCCCCGAGACGGGAGACACCTTAGAGGCCAACTCGCTTCAGAAGGCACAATATATCTATGAGCGTTACGGCATCGACTGTTTTGCTGACGATACCGGTCTGGAGGTAGATGCCTTAGGTGGCGAACCTGGTGTGCATAGCGCCCGTTATGCCGAAGGCACCGACCACGACAGCGAAGCCAATATGCAGAAATTATTATCCCGTTTAGGAAATAATAACAACCGCAATGCACGATTCCGCACCGTTATCACGTTATTACAACATAATGCTGACACAGGCGCCCCCGTCTGCCATACCTTTGAAGGCAAGGTCGAAGGCACCATTGCCTATGAGAAGCAAGGCACTGAAGGCTTCGGTTATGACCCCATCTTCATTCCCGAAGGTCACACCGAGAGCTTTGCTAGCTTAGGCGAAGAGGTTAAGAACCATATCAGCCATCGTGCACGTGCCGTGGCTGAGTTGGTACGGTTCCTCTGCCGCTAGCCTTCCCCACCCCACTCTGCTGCCATGCACGCGTCAGTTGTCACCATATAACATCACACCATTATGACCCAACAACATCATCGCCCCATCCTCTCCCTTCACCGCCGTGCATGGACACGCAGCCTTATCGCCCTTGCGCTCTGTGGCATGAGCCACACCGCTATGGCGCAGACAGGTACATGGAAAGCATATATGGCTTATGCCGAACCCACTTGGATCGAACAGAGCAGCAACACGCTTTATGTGCTGGCTTCCAATGGCCTTTATGCTTATAACACCAACGACAAGAGCATCCACACCTATGATAAGGTCAACGGACTGAGCGACTGTAACATCGCACATATAGGATGGAACCGCAGCGCCTCGCGTCTCGTTGTGGTGTATGAGAATGGCAACATCGACCTCATTGATGCCAAGGACAACATCGTCAACCTAAGCGACTACTATTCCAAAGCGCTCACCGCTGACAAGACCATCAACGACCTCTATCAGCATGACGGCTACTGTTATCTGTCCACAGGCTTTGGCATTGTCCAGCTCAATGTATCTAAGGCAGAGATCACCAACACGTTCAACCTAGGTTTCTCGGTCAACTATTGTTATATCCAGGGCGATTATATCTATGCGGAGAGCAAAGCCAGCGGTCAGTATCGTGCTTTGCTCACCGACAACCTCCTCGATAAGTCGGTGTGGAAGCGTATAGGCGCTTACCACGCGCAAGAGAAGGAGATGGACGCAGATCTGCTCGCTACGGTGAAGACCCTCGCTCCTGGTGGCCCTAAATACAACTATTTCGGTTTCTCACGCTTCACGGGCGGCAAACTCTACACCACAGGTGGAAGCAACCTGCCTTACCGCGAAGGGACGATACAGGTTCTGGATGCCAATGGCGACTGGACCATCTACGATGACGGCACCACGATAAGCGATGTCACGGGGATGGCTTACGTTGACGTCTATTGTCTCGACGTCGATCCTACCGATGCCACCACCGTCTATGCCGGTGCGCGTAACGGCTTGTATAAGTTTGTCAATGGCCATCTCGCACATTTCTATAACCACGAGAACAGCCCCATCAGTATCTACGCCAACACCACCAACCCCGAATACGAACTCGTCCCCACGGTGAAGATGGACAGCGATGGCGGCTTATACCTCTTTAATAGTATCTCTGCCACCAGTTCCCTACTCTATCTGAAGGATAACAAATGGACCGCTAACACCTACCAGTCCTTGATGAACTATAATGGTGCATCGCTTGCCGATGCGCGTGGTATGATGTTTGACAGCCGCGGATTGCTGTGGTTTGTCAATAACAACTACACCGGACCTGGCCTCTTCTGTTACCAGCCATCTACGGATGCACTGCTCTGCTTCACATCCTTTGTCAATGAAGATGGCACCAACGTAGCACCTGAGTATGTGCGCTGCGTGGCTGAGGATGCCGATCATAACATCTGGATAGGAACCAACAAGGGGCCGTTGATGCTTGAGAGCGACCAGATCACGGCTGACGATGCTATCTTCAACCAGTGGAAGGTGGCACGCAACGACGGCACAAACCTTGCCGACTACCTCCTGGATGGTGTGGATATCACCGCGTTGGCCATCGATGGTGGCGGCCGTAAATGGTTTGGCACCAATGGCAATGGTCTGTATCTCGTCAGTGCGGACAACAACACCCAGATCCACCATTTCCTCTCTAGCAACAGCAGTCTGCTCAGCGACAACATCGAGAGCCTGTCCATCAACCCCACCACAGGCGAGGTGTATATCGGCACTAGCAATGGTCTGTGCTCATATATGAGTGATGCCACCCAACCCGTAGATAAGATGACCAAAGAGACCACCTACGCCTACCCCAACCCCGTACGTCCCGACTATAAAGGTGACATCACCATCGTAGGTCTCAGCTACCAAGCGGATGTGAAGATCCTCACCTCTGCCGGTGCACTGGTCGCTGAAGGCACCAGCAATGGCGGTACGTTTGTATGGGATGGCAACGACCTCAGCGGTAAGCGTGTGGCATCGGGTGTCTACTTCGTATGCGTAGCCACAGCCGAAGGTGACAGCGGTGTGGTGTGTAAGGTGGCTGTGATCAACTAAAACGGAAGATGTTATGGATAAAGTGCAGGACATCATGGAGCGTTGGCAGGCTTTGCAGCCTTTATCTGACAGGGATAAGGAACTGCTGAGTCGAAGATTCACCATCGATTTCAACTACAATAGCAATCATATCGAAGGCAACACGCTGACGTATGGACAAACGGAGATTCTGCTTCTCTTTGGCAAGATTGTCGGTGAAGCGGAAGTGAAGGACGTACAAGAGATGACGGCAAGCAACGTGGGTCTGAAGATGATGACTGAAGAGGCGCAGCTTAAAGACATACCTCTTACACAGAACTTTATCCGTCAGTTACATCACACCCTGCTGCGTGAAGATTATACCGTGTATCGCAACCTACCTGGCGGTGGAACAACCAGCTATGTGATTCATGCAGGACAATACAAAACGCGACCTAATAGTGTGATAACACGTTATGGTGATCGTTTCGAATATGCCACGCCAGAGGAGACACCAGCACTGATGACGGATCTGGTCAACTGGTACAACGAAGCGGAGCAAGCCGGAAAACTATCTCCCGTGCAGTTAGCTGCTATCTTCCACTACCGATATATTCGTATCCACCCGTTTGAGGATGGAAACGGGCGCATCGCCAGAATGATGGTCAACTACATCTTGAGTCGTCATGGTTATCCGATGATTGTGGTGAGAAGTAGAAAGAAGAGCGAATATCTAGAAGCGTTGCACAAGACCGACCTCACCGTGGGTGCCACACCATCATTAGGTGCGCACGCATCCAAACGTGACATACAGCAGTTCTTGACTTACTTCACCCGCCTCTTTGTAGAAGAAGTGACTTACAACATACGCTTCCTGACCGAACGTGGAGACAAGGTATGGTGGTTTGATGGTGAGCGTGTCACGTTCCGCGCCAACTCTACCAGCAAGATTCTCAACCTGATGTATGCCCATCCCGATATCACGATAGCAAGGCTCTCTGAAGAAGTGGGCATCAACGTGGCTGCTATTAACAAACAGATCAAGCAACTAATAACCAAAGGTTATATCCAACGTGCTGAGAAAGACGGCACATGGACTCTGATCATAACACCATCCATATAGACTATATTTGCAAGAAATCGCCCTAAAAGGTATACAGTGTCTACCTTTTAGGGCGATTTCTTGCATTACGTACAATTATCTAAATAAAAACGATCGGCAACCACACTACACGTGCGATTGCCGACCTAGATGTTGTTATGAATAGATGAAAAACTTATTCTTAGATATCCCAGTAGTTGGGTTTAGATCCTTGTATGAAGTCATCCTTACCATCGGTGTATCCCATGCTACCTTCTTCCTTCTTAGGGTTCGTCACTCCGTCGTAGATATCTTGTCCGATGTGCTGGATGTTATCCGTTTTTTGGCTAGCGCTACCTGCGAGGATATGCTGCTCGATGGTGGATTGAATAAGGATAGTCTCAGGCTTTTGATATATCTTTTTCATTTTTAAATTACTCTATATAGTTTTATCTTTTCAGTGTTCGAGGATAGCCTTGTCATGACTATCCTCGAATCTGACAATGAATGTTTTACCTTTATACTTACTTCACTACAAACTTCTTTCCAGCTTGTACGTAGATACCCTTAGCGAGGTTAGCGGTATCACCGTTGCTGCTTACCAAGCGACCGTCGATGCTATAGATAGGAGCGTCAGCATCCTTACCAGCCTTGATGGTCACGTTAGGAGTCTCGATAGCTGTCACCTCCTTATCATCACCGAAGAGCGATACCTGCTTGGTCTGCTGACCAGTCTGGATGTTGAAGAATGTGTCATAGTCGTTTGCGCCACCATTGTGGTCAGCCACCTCTACGATTGACTTGTTTGCAGACCAAGAGAGGGTGTTACCTGTGTAGAACCAGAACTTATATGCTGAATCCTGCTTACGCTTACCGAAGACATAAGAGTATTGAGGGATTGTGCTCTCGGTGTTATAGTTACCGATGAAACGATACAGCTGACCTTCATCTGCAGCCTGTGTCTTTACTTGGTCAACACTCTCAACTGTTGTTGGCTGAGGAGCACCTTCAATAGGCTGATAGTTCTTCACTACGAACACAGCATCATCAGGCGTAGCAGATGGGTGAATCATATAGCTCTCATGTGCATAGATCACGATATCATTGTCGCCAACCGTCTCGTCAGTATTGATCCAAGTACCATCAGCATTCTTCTGGATGTTGTTAAGAGTAGCATCAACCTGGAACTTCAATGTGATACCATTGGTGGTCTTTCCACCATCTTCTTCCACCTGGAACTTACGATCCACACCAGAGAAGATACATACCTGAGTATCATCACCGAAGGTTTCCTTCACCTGCTTCAGCGTCATGTGGAATGGCACGCAGAGTGTCCACCACTGTCCGCCCTTCATTGGGATAGGATAGTCTTCGCCCTTGGTAGCATCACCGTTAGCGAGCACGAAGAGACGTGTACCGAAGTGAGCAATCTTCTTAAGGTTGCTATCGCTCGTGTCATAACCAGCTTCTTTAAGGATAGCGAGTTCCTCTTCGGTGAGATCGGTGCGATAAGGAGTTACACCGTCATAGTTGAGACCATTACCAGCGGTAACGTATGCGCGACACCATTGTTGCTGTGATGGCCAGATATAATCACCATATACATAGGTATCCTTATAACCATAAGCAACATAAGGGCCACATGAAAGGTTATCATAGCTCAAATTGCTTGTCTCTTGACCTATTTTAAATTGATTACTTTGTTGAGTAGTATTATAGTATTTACCACCTTCCCATGTTAATGAATCAGGGAGAGCGACATACTTACGATCCGTCTGTGTGTATGTACTTTTCTGCTCATCAGTCAAGCCTTTAGGATAGTGGATAATACCGAAGTAACGGCCGCTGTTCTTATAATTCTCACGGTTTGCAAAACCAGTATTTTGTGCATCGTCTCGAGTATCACCTTCAGCAGAATTCATCTCGAAACCATTATTACCATAATACATATTAGCAGTGAAAGCACCCACGTTTCCATATTCATAAGGAGTAGGCGTACCTATTGGCATCAAAGGAGCCACGGTTGATGTGAAATAGATATCACCATAAGTATGCATTTTAAATGCTGCTGGACCGATGTATTTCACTGTTGATGGAATCTTCAACGTTCCTAAGTTTTCTTTTTCTTGACTATCCCAACCAAAGGCAGCATCACCGATGTAACGCAAACCTTCGTTTAGCTGAATATTCTTAAGATTTAGATTCTTATAGAAAGCTCCATTGTCAATCTTGTCAAGTGTAGAAGGGAATACTACCTCTGTCAGATTCAATTGATTGAATGCGTCCTTACCAATGTAGGTCAGACCTTCGTTAAAGGTTACTGAGGTGAGATTAAGGCAACCCTTAAAAGCTTCTGCTCCAATGCTATCAAGTGTTGAAGGGAAACTAATTTTAGTCATTGTAAAATAGTTGAGCGCTTTGTCACCTATCTTGGTATATCCCTCTGGAATAATTAAATTAGCGATAACGTCACTTTCTGTATAGTTTGTGGTGTTAGTAAAGTCTAACGCTCCATTTTCAGACAAAGGGAAGGTAAGGGTAAGGCTTTGGGTATACTGTTCATTATGTATCAGGTCAAGGAAAACAGATGCACTTTTTAGATCCTTACACGTCGTTTGTCCTAAGTTCAGGGTTGTTATCACAGAGTTAGGGGTAGTTGTATATTGGTTTTTTTGGATAACTACTATACTCTTGATGATCGCCTCATTAATATAAAGAGGTGTAGTGCCTTCGTTTTCGAAGGTCACGGTTTCAAACTGGCCTTCCTTGATCTTGTTGGTGAGATTTGTAGTGAAGTCAGAAAGTGCGGTGAGGTCACCTTGTCCTTTGATGGTCAAGGTCTTGCTATCTTCAGACACAACAAATTCTGCCTTATCTCCTTGTTCTTGAGCGTACATACCTGTACCACACAATGTGCCAAGGAACGCACATAGAAATAATCGTTTCATAAAAACTTACTTACCTAAAAAGTTATATCTTAATATCTTACTTTCAAGTTTGCTCGAAGCTTAAAGCTTATCGAGAGGGTGTTTAGACGTTCTTGGATCGGGCGTCATCCGTCCACATTATAATATAGAATCTTTTTACATCTTGTGCGCAAAAACGCAACAATTTTCATTTAGTCGTTGCGGACCATTTCTCCGCTATCACGTACTATACCTTTAATTGGGCACAAAGTTAATGTATATTTCCTTTACCACCAAACTTTTTACCAACTTTTTTTGAAAAAAGTTGCCCCTGCGGGGGCTTTAGTCTCGCTGCGGGGTCACAGACCGTTTAGTCTTGCTTCGCTACATGGGATAGGCCTATTAGGCATATTATGCATATTAGGCCTAATGGGCATATTGTGGGTGCAACGAGACTAAAGCCCCTGTGGGGCCTGTGGCCCTATTATGGCGATGGTTTTCAGTCGTGCGTAGGAGAGGCTCATATACATGTAGCCACCGTAGCGGTTGGATGTGCCCCAGGAGTTTTTCAGGATAAAGTAGCGTTGGTTGTTATCGTCATGTGCCAGACCGATGATCTCCATGCAGTGGTCGTCCGTGGTGAGATGGTGCTCGAAGGAGCGTTGACGATGAGCAGCGGTCACGGTGGCAGTGTCGTTATGCAGCACGGCATATCCCTCGTTCCATCGGAAGTAGCGCTCGCTGATGTCACCCTCCCAGCATACGGGGTGGCCGTGACGCAGACTCTGTTCTACGCGAGCGATGAGCGTATCCAGCGGCACATTCAAGAACTGACAATGGTAGCGGTTGTCCGGGAGCTCCAGGGCAAAGCGTTGGTAGTACGGATGATGCGTGAAACTGGTCAACGCCACATACTCGCCATCGGCGCAGACGCTATGAGCAAACTCCAATGGCGTATACCGCGCACCGAGCATAAACACCTGACGGGGTAGGGGGCCGAGGCTCTCATCGAGCAATGCCGACACACGCTGGCGCATCCGCGCCTCGCTCTGCTCACCATCCACCACCTGCTGCACCTTTCGCACCAGCACATCCATGTTAGCACCATCGGGGTGGTGGTAGGCATCCTGATGTGTCAACCCATGTGTGGCGATGAGCGAGAGGAGCATCGGCGCCACGCCGCGGGTGGAGATATCATTGTCCGCTTTGGTAGGGTAGCCATGCAGAAACCTGTTCTCCGCCTGCTCCATGATATACGCCCGCGCCACATAGTCGGCGCTGAGGTTGACGCTGTCGCCCTGCACAAGATGCTCGGTCTCGATGGTGGCAAGCATCGCATACACCCAGCACAGCGAACTGCTGCCCTGATCCTTCACGGGCGTAGTGGGGAGGACGATGTCGTTATGAAACACCAACGCCCTATGCCGCTGACGTCCATGCTTGCACGACACCATCATCAAGCACGCCACGCAGCAGCCTATCGCCACCACGGAGCGCACCACACGTCCTAACCTTATCCTATATATATATGTGTTCATAAGCAGTACAGCTTCATCCGCGGACTAGGCATGATAGGTATGTTAAGCATGATAGGTATGGTCGGTATGATAGGCCTATTATGCATATTATGCATATCCCGCCCATTAACCTCCTCTGCGGCGCAGCGAGACTAAAGAGCCTGTGGCTCCTGCGGCGCAGCGAGACTAAAGAGCCTGTGGCTCCTACGGCGCAGCGAGACTAAAGAGCCTGTGGCTCCTGTGGGGCCGAGACTAAAGGGTCTCTGCGGCGCAGCGAGACAAAAGCCCCTGTGGGGCCTAGCTGAGTTCTAGCATACGTTGAATAGGTTTAACTGCTTCGCGAGCCACGTCGGGATCGATGTTGATGGCGGGCCATTCATATCTGAGGGAGTTATAGATCTTCTGCAGCGTGTTCTTCTTCATATACTCGCACTCGTTGCATGAGCAGCCGATGGTACCTTCGCTCACCTCGGGAGGCACGGGATAGAACGTCTGCTCAGGGCAGGTGCGTTGCAGCTCATGTAGGATACCCGCCTCCGTAGCCACGATAAACTCCTTCTGCTCGGGGTGCTCCTGTGCATAGTGGAGCATCGTTGCCGTGGAGCCCTTCACATCCGCAGCGGCGAGCACGGGTGCCTTACACTCCAGATGCGCCATCACCACCGCCTGGGGGTGCTGCTGACGTAGCGAGAGGATGCCAGCGACAGAGAACTTCTCATGCACATGACAACCGCCGTTCCATAGGAGCATCTCACGTCCCGTCACCGAGTTGATATAGTTGCCCAGGTTATAATCCGGTCCGAAGATGATCTTCGCATCCTTAGGGAACGATGCCATAACCTTCTCTGCGTTGCCCGAGGTCACCACACAGTCGGTGAGCGCCTTCACGGCAGCGGTGGTGTTGACATAGCTCACCACCTGATACCCCGGATGCTCATCCTTGAACCGACGCAGATCCTCCGCCTTACAACTATCCGCGAGCGAGCATCCCGCCGAGAGGTCAGGGCAGAGGACGAGTTTCTCGGGTGATAGCAGTTTGCAGGTCTCCGCCATGAAGTGGACCCCACACATCACCATCACCTTCGCCGAGGTCTGTGCCGCCTTCCGCGCCAGTGCGAGCGAGTCGCCCACAAAGTCGGCTATCTCCTGTATCTCCCCCACGGTGTAGTAGTGGGCGAGGATGATAGCATCCTTCTCCTTGCATAGTCGACGTATCTCCTGCTTGAGGTCGAGCGTCTCAGGTACTGCTTCAGAGATATATCCTTGTTCCTTCCATTCTTTTTTTATTTCCATTCTGTTCACCAGTTATATTATTCTATTCTTTTTTTGTTTTAAGAAAGAGAAAGGAATGATAAGCTATGATAGGCCGTGGATAAGTCTTATAACTTTCCCATGGATTTCTTGCCAGAAAGGTTATAAACATCAGAGGAAGCGTTGTTCACAACCTCTGTGGATTATTTCTTATTGGTTTTCAGCCTTTAACCTATGTTTTCCACACTTTCCCTTTTCGTTGCAAAGTTAATAAGTTTATATCTTTTTCGTGTGCAAAACCGTTGAAAAGTTCTGCAATACCCTATGAATAACCCTGTGGATATCCACGTCGCCGCGCCTCCCGATGGTGTGTTGTGGATATCCACAGAGTTATTAGGAAGTTTTCCATAAGGTTATCCCTAAGGTTATCAACAGGGGGTCACAGACCCTTTAGTCTTGGGGTCACAGACCCTTTTGTCTTGCTGCGGCCCCACAGGGGCTTTAGTCTTGCTGCGCTGCATGGGATAGGCCTATTATGCATATTATGCCTATTGTGCATATTGTGGGCGAAGCGAGACAAAAGGGTCTGTGACCCCGAAGCGAGACAAAAGTGTCTGTGACCCGGCGAAGCGAGACTAAAGAGCCTGCGGCTCTTTATTAACAAGTTATGAAAAACGTTGTGGGGTCATTATCAGGGTGATAGCGAGTTATCCACAGTGATGTGGGGATTGTGGATAACTCATATGTGGATAACATAGGTAGTTATCCACACGTCATAGAAGCGCTTAGGAATAGCGGAGCGATACCTTTTGTCAAGCCATGATGCTCTCTTTTAGCTATTCACAATGCCCTCTTACCTATTCATAGCGTGCCTTTTAGCTATCCACAATAACCCTTTTACCTACCCATAGCGCATCTCTTATCCACAGATATTAACCCTTTGGTGTGGAAAAATAAATTGATAATGTGGAAAGAATAAATTATTTTTTGGAGAAAAACAAATTAAAAAAGGTTGAGAAACGAGCCGTTTCCCAACCTTATAGGTATATTCCCAGCTGATGATAAGTGATCAGCGGAAAGGAGAGTTATCCACAATGAGTGTGGATAACTTACTTATTCAGTTTCCAGGTGACACCATCCTTGGTATCCTTGACCTCAAAACCATTCTCAGCCAGTGCGTCTCTGATCTGATCAGAGGTAGCCCAGTCCTTGTTGGCTTTGGCTTTGGCGCGTAGGGCGAGCACCATATCCACCACCTTGCCATAAGCCTCTTCGCGTGCATCGTTGTTAGCTGCGCGCTCGTCCTTGAGACCGAGGATGTCATAGGTGAACAGATGGATGGTGTCAGCGAGCTCCTTCAGATCAGCGGCAGAGATCTGCGCCTTGTGATCGAGGAGCGTGTTGATCAGGTGGCAAGCCTCAAACAGAGATGATATCACGGCAGGAGTCATGAGGTCATCGTTCATCGCGTCATAACACTTCTGACGCAGTTGGCCGACAAATGCAGCCGTGTGAGCATCCGAAGCATCCGCCGTGGTGATGCGTGCGAGGTCCGCGATGGCGTTCATCAGACGGAGATAACCCTTCTCAGAAGCCTTGAGCGCATCGTTGCTGAAGTCCACCGTGCTGCGGTAATGAGCCGAGAGGGTGAAGAAGCGGATGGTCATAGGCGAGTAAGCCTGCTCCAGAAGGTCGTTCTCACCAGTGAAGAGCTGTTCTAGGGTGATGAAGTTGCCAAGGCTCTTCGCCATCTTCTGACCATTGATGGTGAGCATATTGTTGTGCATCCAGTATTTCACCATCTGGTCACCCTGGCTAGCCACCGCCTGTGCTATCTCACACTCGTGGTGAGGGAACGTCAGATCCATGCCACCACCGTGGATATCAAAGTGGTGGCCCAGATACTTACGACCCATCGCCGTGCACTCGCAGTGCCATCCGGGGAAGCCATCGCTCCAAGGGCTAGGCCAGCGCATGATATGCTCGGGTTGCGCTTTCTTCCACAAGGCGAAGTCGACCTGGTTCTTCTTCTCACCCACGCCAGCCAGCTCGCGCGAGTTGTCAATCATATCCGTGATGTTACGTCCAGAGAGCACACCATAATGATGATCCTTGTCATACTTGACCACATCAAAGTAGATGCTGCCGTTGCTCTCATAAGCATATCCATTGGCGAGAATCTGCTCCACCAGTTTCTCCTGCTCGATGATATGTCCCGTGGCATGCGGTTCGATAGAAGGAGAGAGCACGTTGAGCGCCGCCATCGCATCGTGATAACGATTGGTGTAATACTGCGCTACCTCCATAGGCTCCAGTTGTTCGAGACGCGCCTTCTTCTCGATCTTGTCATCGCCTTCATCGGCATCGTGCTCGAGGTGCCCCACGTCAGTGATGTTGCGCACATAACGCACCTTGTAACCGAGGTGCTTGAGGTAACGGAAGAGGATGTCAAAGGTGATGGCGGGACGAGCATGACCCAAGTGTGGATCACCATATACGGTAGGTCCGCAAACATACATACCCACATGGGGTGGAGCGATGGGTTGGAAACGCTCTTTCTGTCGGTGTAGCGTGTTGTAAATGACCAAATCTTGCATAATATATAACTGTTTATTGTTGTCGTTTCGGGTGTGTGGACGATGCCACACGGTTGTTATTCATATTCAGGGTAGGGGTGAGAGCGGAGCGTTAGGCTCTGAAGGTGTGGAGGGTAGACATCGTTTGGCAAACTCCCAGATGACGATGCCCGAGGTGATGCTGACGTTGAGTGAGTGCTTGGTGCCAAACTGCGGTATCTCTAGGCAGCTATCACACATATCCACAACGGTCTGCTTGACCCCTTTGACCTCGTTGCCCAGCACCACGGCACATGGTCCGGGAAGCTCAGTGGGGAGCCACTGCAGTTTGGTAGAGCCTTCGACCTGTTCCACGGCATAGACATAGAAGCCCTGGGCGTGCAGCTTCTCGATGGCATCCTCGGTGCGTTCAAAGTACTCCCACGCCACGCTGTCCTCGCCTCCGAGCGCCGTCTTATGAATCTCGGGATGGGGTGGGGTGGCCGTGATGCCGCAGAGGTACACCGCTTCGATGCGGAACGCGTCACAGGTGCGGAACACGCTGCCCACGTTATAGAGCGAGCGCACATCATCCAGCACCACGATGAGCGGTGTCTTAGGTGCTTCCTTAAACTGTTGCACCGTGAGGCGGTGCATCTCTATGGTGCGTAGTTTGCGCATAGGTTACTGCAATTGTTCTTTAGCTTGGTAAGCGATGGCATACGATTTGATCTGCTTCACCATCGAGAGCAGACCATTGGAGCGGGTAGGGGATAGGTGCTGACGAAGGCCAATCTTCTCGATGAAGTAGAGATCAGCGTCGGCAATCTCCTTTGGGGTGTGATGGCTCAGCACGCGGATGAGCAGCGCGATGATGCCTTTGGTGATCAGCGCATCGCTGTCGGCGGTGAACACCAGTCGGCCCTCGGTGTAGTCGCATTGCAGCCACACTCTACTCTGACAACCCTCGATGAGGTTTTGTGTGTTCTTATACTTCTCGTCGAGCGATTCGAGGTCGTTACCAAGGTCGATGAGCATCTGATACTTGTCCATCCACTCGTCAAAGTCGTTAAACTCCTCGATCACTTCATCCTGCAGTTGGTTGATGGTTGGGTTTGATTCCATTGCTTCGTTGTGTATCAAAATATAACGTGGGGTGCTTATAAACAATATATGTGGAGTGCTTATATATAATAAGGTGGAAGCGCCGTGCGGCTTAATCTTCTACCATATCGATTCGGAAAAACTTATCGTTGGGACGCACCTTGCCCGGCACGGCGATAGAGATGCGCTGTCCCTGTAAGGCTTTGTCAACAGGCTGGAGATCATAGCGTATCTCCTTGGCGTCGAGGTACATCGCTCCGGTGGTGTTACCCGTGATAAGGAGCTTGTCCCCCACGCTGAACGTGTTGGCTTCCACAGCCACCTCAGCCACCCCGATGCGGGCGAAATACTTGGTCACCTTACCCACGAGCACCTTACGCTCCGTGGCGCGTGAGCCATAATGGTCGTTCCACTCACCGATGGTCTGACCCTGATAGTAGCCATCCCAGAAGCCGCGATTGAACACCGTGGCGAGTCGCTCATCCCACTGGTCCTTCTTTTCCTCGGTGAATGTGCCATCGAGCACACTCTGAATGGCTTCGCGGTAACATTTCACCACCGTGTAGACATACTCAGGTCCGCGAGCACGACCTTCGATCTTGAACACCCGCACACCCGCTTTCATCATCCGGTCAACAAAGCGGATGGTCTTGAGATCCTTCGGACTCATGAGATACTTGTTGTCCACCTCAATCTCGTTGCCCGTCTCACGATCCGTGAGCAGATAGGACCGACGGCAGATCTGTACACACTCGCCACGGTTGGCACTGCGGTTCTGCGCATGCAGACTCATATAACACTTGCCCGAAACAGCCATACACAAAGCACCGTGACAGAACATCTCGATGCGGACGGGTTCGCCCTTCGGACCGAGGATAGGAGTGTTGATAATCGCTTCGTGGATCTGCTGCACCTGATCCATGTTGAGTTCACGTGCCAAGACACTCACGTCAGCAAACTGTGCGTAAAACTTCAGTGCCTCGGTGTTGGTGATATTGAGTTGTGTGGAGAGGTGCACCTCCAGCCCGATCTGTCGGCAATAGGTCATCACAGCCACATCTGAGGCGATGATAGCCGATATGCCCGCCTCATGCGCGGCATCCAGGATCTCACGCATCGTAGGCAGATCATCCTCATAGATAATCGTGTTGACCGTGAGGTAAGTCTTGATATTGTGTGCGTTACAGGTCTCGGCTATCTGTCGTAGGTCAGAGAGGTCAAAGTGGTTGGCCGAGTGGGAGCGCATGTTCAGCTTGCCCACGCCGAAATAGACCGACCCTGCGCCAGCCTGAATAGCTGCCGAAAGGGACTCGTAAGAGCCCACGGGCGCCATAATCTCGTAGTTGGATATATTATCGTTCATAATCTTCTATTATGCAAAGGTACGAAAATAAGGTTGGGTAACGGATAGGAAAGCCAAAAAATCTTTGTTTTCAGGTTCTTAAGGCGTGCTGCTATAAATTCCGCTCACTGTGAAATTTGTATTTTAGATAGGTTGGTCATTGCGTCTTGTAGAATGTTATCTATCAAAGGTAATTTATAGAACTCGCCTTAAGCAATATCATTCGAAGAGATCGTCCATGGTGATAACCCGTTGTATTTTGGAGCTATATTCATTAGGACAGAGACCATACGTAGTAACGATGATGGGATGAATAGCCCGTCTACCACGTGTGATGTCCATGACCGTTTGTATCTTGTTTCTGATGTTAGCATCGGCTTGTTTGTCAATGCGATAATCGCTGACGCAGAATTTCATCTCGCAGATATCGATGATTCGGTCTGACCGATTGATTAGTAAGTCGATCTGTGCGCCCCTTTGCGTCTTGTTGATAGGGATGTAATGCCAAGGCGAGCATTCCACTTGTATTCCTTGTATTCCTAAAGCCTTACGGATCTGTTCGGTATGTACCATACATACATCTTCAAAAGCCAGTCCACGCCAAGCATTAACGGAAGGAGAGGATTGATTGTTCTGCCAGTATTCGGGGTTTTTCTTCCTCGATTTATCAACAAAGCGGAGGTAGAAGAGCGAGTAGAAATCGGTCAACTTATAGAAGACCTCGCGCTTTGATTTGCCAAAATACTGATATTTGGTAACAAAATCGCTAACGACCAACGCTTCAATGAGTTTGCTAAAGGTACCTCCTGACGACATATTCAGGTTTTGTGCAATATCCTCACGTTTCAGACCTTCGCGATAATTGGCAAGCAAACGGATGATTTGCTTGTAGGGTTCAGGCGAAGTGAATATTGAACCGAAGAGTCGTCCAAACTCCAACGTCAACCTTCCATGAGGTGAGAAGAACAGATTGTCAATGTTTTGCGCAAAGCTACATCCGGGTTCCATAAAGGACATATAATAAGGTATGCCACCTATAGCCATATAGCATTGTATCTGATCATACCGATCCATAATGATCTGGTGTTCCTTATAATACTCTTCACACTCTTTTAGAGTAAATGGTGCAAGATGAATCTCGTGCGTTACACGATTGTACAATCCACCTTTATTAGAAAGCAAGCGGTCTACAATCCATGTAGTAGCAGACCCGCAGGTCACCAAGAGAAGATTGTCTTGCCCTGCAGCCCAACCATTCCAGAAGTGTTCGAAAGCCGTGATGAAACCCGATTTAGGTGTGTCAAGCCACGGAAGTTCATCTATAAAGACAACCATCTTCTTGTTTTCAGTTGACTTTCTTTTCAGAAGATCAATCAAAAGGTCAAACGCTGACAACCAATCTTGTGGAATATCTTTTATATCAGCACCATAGCTACGTAATGAAGATGCAAAATTCTGCAACTGCGCTTGTTGCAAATCGCCTTCTTCCAGTTCTAAAGGAGACAGCGCTGTGTGGTAAAATGTAAATTTGTCTTTGAAGTAATTGCGTATCAAAAACGTTTTTCCCACTCTCCTTCGACCATAAACCACCAAGAACTCAGCTTCCTTGGAATTGAATAGACGTTCCAGTTGTATCTGCTCTCGCTTTCGTCCGATTATCTTAGCCATATTTTAGTATAATCTGTTTAGGCTTCAAATTTAATATTTTCTTGTATGTTCTGCAAGATTTTTAAAGAAAAACTCAGCCACGAAACCGCTTTTTTAGCGTTCGTGGCTGAGTAGTATTATTTAAAAGAAGCAAATATATGTGTAACCTATTGAATATTAGATATATATCATCAGATTAAAATAAGTCAGCCACGAAACCTATTTTTTAGAGTTCGTGGCTGGCATATAGATTATAGGTGGATGTTAATGGGTCAACTCTCCTTGTGCATGAAAGCCGCCAAACCGCCTTCGCTGGTCTCCTTATAGAGCGAAGGCAGGTCACAACCGGTCTGCTTCATCACTGCCACTACGCGGTCATAAGACACAAAGTGCTTACCATCGCTGAAGCTGGCATAGAGCTGGGCATCAAGCGCACGGCATGCAGCGAAGGCGTTGCGCTCGATGCAAGGAATCTGAACAAGGCCACATACGGGGTCGCAGGTCATACCGAGGTGGTGCTCGAGACCCATCTCAGCGGCATACTCGATCTGTGAAGGTGTGCCACCGAAGATCTGACAGGAGGCAGCTGAAGCCATTGCACATGCCACGCCTACCTCACCTTGGCAACCTACCTCGGCACCAGAGATGGATGCATTGGTCTTGGCGATGTTACCAAAGAGACCCGCAGTAGCCAGCGCATGGAGGATGCGTTTCTCAGAAAAGTTGTGTCCTTCAGACAGATGATACAACACGCCGGGGATGACACCGCACGATCCACACGTTGGCGCAGTGACGATGGTGCCTCCAGCAGCGTTCTCCTCGCTCACAGCAAGGGCATATGCATAGACGCGACCACGACTCTGCAGCTGCGGTTTGTATCCTTGCGCCTTGACATAGTAGTTGGCTGCCTTGCGTGCGATGTTCAGTGGGCCCGGCAGAGCACCTTCCTGATCCAGTCCGCGACGGACGCTTTCCTTCATCGCCATCCATACCTCATGGAGGTAATCCCAGATATCGCTCTCCTCACATTGTTCCACATACTCCCAGTAACCACGTCCGTGGGCTTCGCACCACTGCTGGATATCCTTGAGATAGTGCATCTCATAGACAGGTTGGGAATAGAATCGATCGTTGAATCCCTTACCCTCTGATAGCGCACCGCCACCTACACTGAACACTGTCCACTCGTCCGACTTATTGCCAAAGCCGTCCACAGCGACAAACTGCATACCATTGGGGTGGAAAGGTAGAAAGACGGAGGGTTTCCAGATAATCTTCACGGGGCGCGGCGACAGCGCTTCGGTCACAGCCACATCCGTGAGGTGACCTTTACCCGTAGCGGCAAGAGAGCCGTAGAGCGTCACTTCAAACGATTTGGCTTCGGGGTGGCGCTGCGAGTAGATGGTTGCAGCGCGGTTGGGACCCATCGTGTGACTGGATGAAGGACCTTTACCAATTCTGAAAATATTCTTGATCGATTCCATGTGAAGAATTTTTTTAGTTATGCAAAGATAATCAAAAGCTATGAGATAATCAAATATTTTCGTCATGCAAGAAAATATTCGTACCTTAGCGGCATAATCATGAAAAAGGATTGGGATATATGGCTGAAATGGTAAATTGCTATCCAGTAGGGATACAGACATTTGAGAAAATCCGCACAGGGCATTATCTGTATGTCGATAAGACGAAGTATATCGTTGATTTTCGCAAGAAACAGATGAGTTATGTCTTTCTGAGTAGGCCTCGGAGGTTTGGCAAATCGCTCTTTGCCTCTACGCTTCAAGCTTACTTCGAGGGAAGGAAAGACCTCTTTGAGGGATTGGCAATAGCCCAATATGAGACCGAATGGAAGAAACACCCCGTGTTTCACTTTGATATGAGCGGCGCCAAGCATTTTGATGAACAAGAGTTGTTGGGATATATCGACTTTCTTCTCTTGTCTTATGAGAAGATTTATGGCGTCGGTGAGAAAGAAGACACACCTAATAAACGACTCATGGGGCTTGTAGAGCGTGCTTACCAGCAAACAGGTGAGAAAGCAGTAGTAATCATCGACGAATATGATGCGCCCCTATTAGACGTGGTGCATGAGAGAGAAAACCTCTCCTCGCTGCGTCGTATCATGCAAAATTTTTATAGTCCGTTGAAGAAGCTCGATCCTTTCTTAGCATTTACGTTTATCACGGGTATCACTAAATTCTCACAACTCAGCATCTTCAGCGAACTCAATAACCTTGAAAACATCAGTATGTTCGACCAATATTCAGCTATCTGCGGCATCAGTCTGACAGAGCTGACCACCGTTATGCATCCCGATGTGGAAGCTTTGGGAAAGGCATTGGGTATGACATACGATGAATGTCTTAAGCAACTGACTGCTTATTATGATGGTTATCACTTCAGCGACAACTCAGAGGACGTATTCAATCCATTCAGTCTGATAAGAGCTATGAACGGACAAAAGATAGATTCGTTCTGGTTTGGTTCGGGCACACCGACCTATCTCATTAAGAGTTTGCAGAAATATCATGTCAATGTGACTGATATTGAGCAGAAAGGTGTCAGCGTGGACGACTTTGATGTATCTCCAGAGCAGATGACCTCAGCTCTGCCGTTACTCTATCAGAGTGGTTATCTAACCATCAAACGATACAATCCACTGACAAAGAGTTATATCTTGGCTTATCCTAATCAAGAAGTAAAGATAGGAATGTTGCGCAGTTTGGCACCTAATTATCTCTCTCCTGTGTCGGTAAACAACAATGGATTGGTTATTAGATTTGTGGAACATCTTTACGATGATGACCTACAAGGAGCTATGGTCAGTCTGAAAGCTTATCTATCGAGCATCTCTAATCGTCTATCTAATAAGAATGAACGCGACTTCCAAACCGTATTTTATCTTATTTTCAATCTTATGGGAGCCTATATCAGGGTGGAAGAGGATAGTGCGATAGGTCGGGCTGATGCCGTGGTGTACATGCCTACGGCAACATATGTATTCGAATTGAAGTATGATGGCTCTGCAGAGGAAGCTCTGCAACAAATAGACAATAAGGGATACCTTCTGCCTTACTCAGCTGATGGAAAACGATTGATTAAGGTGGGAGTGAACTATGATAGTAATTTGCGCACTATCGGTGACTGGATTATACAAGAAGCCTAAGATATAACCATCTTGTAGGTGGCGGATATGTAGGATAGAAGGTGTCTGAACACATCATAACAAAAAGTAGGAGATAAACGCTGATGAACAGCATTTATCTCCTACGCATTTTATAGGGACCTTTCAGAAAGGTTTATTTCTCAGGAAGCATCACTACCTGAACGTGGTTGTTGGTGCTAACCAAGCCTTTCAAGAAGGCAGCAATCTTAGCTGGGGTGAGCGACTGTACAGCGTTGCGATAACCTGAAACAAGGTCAACGCCTGTCCATACATACTCGTCGATGTTGTCAAGCCAGAAGCCGTTGGTCTTCAACTGCTCATCGAGGTTCTTAAGCATAGTGGTCTTGATCTTCTCCACCTTGTCAGCGTCAACGCTAACGGTGTTATCCTTCATACCCGACTCAAGCAGACCGATAGCTTGGTCACACTTGTTAGGATCCATTGGGCAGTAGTCTTGGATGAGGGCAATAGCCTTATCGCCACGGCGCTGGAGCGATCCGCCTGCTCCAACAGAGTAAGCTGCAGATGCATCTTCACGTATGGTCTTGAGATAAACCATTGTCAGCACCTGTGCTGCTGCGTCAACGAGAACGGCATTGTCCACGTTGTAAGCCATTGGCTGGTGGTAAACGTCGAGAGCAATGGCCTTAGGTGTCTCCATCTTGCGCTTGAAGTTGTTAACAACGATACCTTTAGCAAGTTCGGGAGCATCTTTCCATTTCTCCGCTTTGCCCTTAGGCAGACAACCGATGTACTGTTCGATGAGTGGACGGAGCGTTGCTTCGTCGAAGTTACCAATGAAGTAGTAAACAAACTGACCTGCGTTAGCGAAACGTTCCTTCTGAATCTGGAGGATGCGGTCATAGTTGACCTTGCTCAGATCGCTCAGCTGGAGAGGAGCGGTGCGTGGGTTGTGTCCATAGAGTGTGGTAGACACAGAGTCGCTGAAGGCTGATTCAGGAGATAGACCCTTGCTCTTGAGCTGTACCTCGTACTGCTGCATGAGGCTGTTATAAGAATCCATATCCTTCTTTACGCTCTTGAAGTTGAGGTAAACAAGCTGCAACAGAGTTTCGATATCCTTAGGAACGCATGAGCCACCGAGTGACTGGTAGTAGCTGCTGAGCTGACAAGCCACGTTAGCTTGCTTGCCGAGGAGAGCCTTGCTGAGTTCGTTGTTAGAGAATTCGCCCAATCCGCTGGCACCGATAACGTCATCAAAGAGTTTCAGGTTGACATTATCCTTATCGCCATAGAGACCCTTACCACCTTTGGCCATAGCCTGGAACAACACTTGGTTGTCCTTGTAGTCGGTCTTCTTCAGGATTACACGAGCACCGTTAGAGAGAGTCAGTTCCTTATAACCTAAGGTCTTGTTCTCAGTTTCCTTAACGATCTTACCCTTCTTAGGCAGTTGGGTAACGTCAACGAGCGGTTCGTTCTTCACATTATCTACATAAGCTTCGAGCTTTTCGCCACGAACCTTTGCAATGCAGCTGGCAAGGTCAGCCTCAGAAGGATAGGTAGCGCCGTCCTTCTCCTGTCCCATGACATACACCACGAGGTTGGTGTCATTGTCAGAGATGAGCTCCTTCAGACCTTCATTGATTACATCAACAGACAAGTCGGGCATGCTAACGAGTTGCTTCATCACCTGATACTCTACCTCAATGCCTGGGATAGGTTCGTTATCAAGGAAGTGGTCGCGGTATTCGTCACCATACTGGTCGTTCTTAATCTTGTTTCGGTTGGTGTAAGCTGACTCGAGTTGTGACAGATACTCAGACTTCATACGGTCATACTCGCCTGCTGTGAAACCAAACTGGCGTGCGCGTTGTGCTTCGCGGTACACAGCTTCAAGCGTTTCGCATATCTTGCCTTCCTTGGCAACAGCGTCTAAGCTGAATGCATCTTTGGTCTTAGAGTAGATAAACTGTCCGTCGCTACTTGAAGCCTGGATGAATGGGCAGTCAGCTTTCTGTGCTGCGTCGCTGAGACGTTGGTTGAGCATCATCGCAACGATGTTCTTGAAGTAGTTGCTCAAGAGATATTCGAAGCTTTCCTTCTCTTCGTTGGTAGTCACGTCGTGCTTCATGGCAACGCTGACGAGGTTGTAAGGCATCTCCTTATCCTTATCGAAGAGGTAGATAGCTTTGTCGTTGTCAGGTACAGGTTCGTCTACCACCTTGGCAGCATTGGCTGGTGTGACAGCGTCCTTCCACAGTTCTTTGATCTGTGCCTCTACTTTGGCAGGGTCAATGTCACCCACCACGATGATGGCTTGGTTGTCAGGACGATACCATTTGTGGTAGTAGTCGCGCAGTTCCTTGTACTTGAAGTTGTCCACTACCGACATCAGACCGATAGGTAGACGCTCGCCGTACTTAGAACCGGGGTACAACTTAGGAAGCAAACGTTCGAAGATACGCATGCTACCGCTGCTACGCATCTGCCATTCTTGGTGAATCACACCACGTTCTTGGTCGATCTCTTTATCATCAAGCGTCAAACCATTACTCCAGTCTTTCAAGATCAGAAGACAAGAGTCGAGTGCTGACTCACGCTGAGTGGGCACATTACAGATGCGGTACACGGTTTGGTCGATACCAGTGTAGGCGTTCAGGTCGCTACCAAACTCCACACCGATAGAACGTGTGTAGTCTAAGAGCGTGCTGTCAGGGAAGTGTTCGCTTCCGTTGAAAGCCATGTGTTCAAGGAAGTGGGCCAAACCACGCTGGTCTTCGTTCTCCTGAATGGAACCCACACGCTGCGCAATATAGAAGTTGGCAACGTGTTCAGGCCAGTTGTTCTGGCGGATGTAATAAGTCAATCCATTGTCCAAGTGACCTATCTTCACGTTACGGTCAACTGGAATCTTAGGCATCTGTGCAGAAGCCATTGCTGCAATGGATAACAAAACCACTACAAGAAGTTGTTTCAGTTTCATATAATAAATACTTGGTTGATATTTCTCGATTACTTTTGATACTACCCTTGATGGCATAAAAGGACATAGAATATGTCCTAATATAACTTTGCAAAAGTACGCAAATATCGGTGAAATGCAAAGAATATACCTTTTTTTATATAATATTCACGGATAATTTCCTATTTGTATGATATTTTAGCAATCGTTATGAGAGATTGTGTCGTCAGTCAAAGGCATATCGACAGCATCTTGATGGTGCTGGTACATGATGTTGCGAGGGTGGTGGAGGAGAATCTCTTCACGCAGCGTGGTGGTGCTGACATGGGTGTATATCTCCGTGGTGCTGATCGATTCGTGTCCTAACATTGCTTGAATGGCACGGAGGTCAGCGCCCCCTTCGAGCAATGCGGTGGCAAAACTGTGTCTGAGGGTGTGCGGAGAGATGGTCTTGCGGATGCCCGCTTGGACAGCATAACGCTTGATCATGATAAGAATCATGGTGCGAGTGAGGTGGTGGCCACGGCGATTGAGGAACACATACTCTTGCTCTCCAGGCTTGATATTCATGGCAGAGCGATCCATGAACCAACCTTGCAGTTCGTCGATGGCTCGTTCTGAGATAGGCACCAAGCGTTCCTTAGAGCCCTTACCCAACACGCGGAGATACTGATCCTCCAAGAATAGGTCCGAAAACTTAAGGTTAACCAGTTCGCTCACACGCAGACCACATGAGAAGAGCATCTCGATGATGGCTTTGTTGCGTTGTCCCTCCCACTTTGTGAGGTCGATGGCACCCTCGAGCAAGTCGACCTCAGCGGTTGAAAGCACTTCTGGCAGATGTTGCGGAAGCTTCGGCGACTCAAGCAGTTCGGTGGGATCGCTCTCCAGATAATCATCCAGCACAAGGTAACGGTAAAACTGCCGCACGCCACTGAGTATGCGTGCCAGTGACCGCGCACCGATGCCGATGCTTGAGATGGTAGCGGCAAATAGTTGTAGGTGGCTCAGCTTGACCTCCAACACATCCGTCTGTTCGTCTTTGAGAAAGCGTAGCAGCTTGTCAAGGTCACGCATATAAGCGTCAATCGTGTTGGGAGAATAGCCTTTCTCTAGCTTCAGATATTGACGATAGCGATCAAATATGGATGAGGACGATGATGTATTGACGGGCATAGCTAATCAATTTATATTGAGGTACACACTCATAGATTATTCTATAGACCATAAAAAAGATAACAATATTTTGTTTCTTGACCTATTTGCATTAACTTTGCAATACGAAAATCACGCATGAGTCATGCAAAGATAACCATTTATTTTGGATAAACTAAGCCGATGAAGATATTAATTATCAATGGTCCTAACCTCAATCTGTTAGGCGTTCGCGAACCCGATATCTATGGAAAGAAGTCGATGGATGCGTGTATGGATCATCTGGTCAAGACCTTTCCCGATGTGACCTTGTGCTATTTTCAGAGCAATGTGGAAGGTGAACTCATCAACAAGCTACAAGAAGTGGGGTTCAGTTATGACGGAGTGGTGCTCAATGCGGGCGGCTACACGCACACCAGCATTGCCTTGCACGACTGTATCCGCGCCATCACCACGCCCGTAGTGGAGGTACATATCAGTAATGTTAACGGCAGAGAAGAGTTTCGGCGCCATTCCATGATAGCCCCAGCATGTATAGGAACCATCCAAGGATTTGGTCTAGATAGTTATCGCTTGGCAGTGGATGCGCTCAAAGCAATCATCCTTGAAAGACAAAAGTGATGAACGAACAGCTAGATCAGTATATCTCTGACCATATCGATGCCGAGGGCGATTACCTTTATCGGCTATGGCGTGCTACGAACATCCACACCGTGCATGGCCGAATGGCATCGGGCCATCTGCAAGGCCGACTGCTCAAGATGATGGTGGAGATGATTCGTCCCACCAATATCCTTGAGGTGGGCACGTTCAGTGGATATAGCGCCCTGTGCATGGCAGAGGGATTGGAGCCCGGCGGTAAGGTGTACACATTCGAAATCAATGACGAGATGGAAGATTTCACGCGCCCTTGGATCGAACAGTCGCCTTATGCAGACCGCATCGACTTCCGTATAGGAGATGCAAACACTGAAGCACCCAAGCTCGGTGTGACCTTTGATATGGCTTTTGTCGATGGAGATAAGCGCACATACCTATCTACCTGTGAGATGGTGCTGGGACTGTTGCGCCCCGGCGGATTTATCCTTGCAGACAACACCCTGTGGGATGGGCATGTCATAGATCCCGCATACGACCATGATAGCCAAACCCAAGGCATACGTGCGTTCAACGATGCCATAGCCGCTGACCCACGTGTGGAGAAGGTAATCCTTCCTATCCGTGACGGACTGACGATTATCCGCAAGAAGCCTTAGCCACAGAGAGTAACGAAACACAATGCAAATGTTTGGGCAAATCAGTAATATTGCTTAACTTTGCATGCTTAACAAAAATATCATACATGCAAGAAACAAGACAAAATCGTATCGCACGACTGTTACAGAAAGAACTAGCAACGATCTTCCAAAGCCAGACACGCATGATGCATGGTGTGCTCGTGAGCGTCACTCGCGTCAGAGTGAGCCCCGATCTGAGCATCTGCACCTCGTATCTGAGCATCTTCCCATCTGAGAAAGGTGAAGAACTGCTGAAGAATATCAACGCTAACGAGAAGCAGATACGCTACGAGCTGGGACGACGCGTACACAATCAGCTACGCATCATTCCCGAACTGAGATTCTTTATCGATGACTCGCTCGACTATATTGAGCGCATCGACAACCTACTGAAACAATAACGAGCCGTCACTCCTCATACGATGAAGGAGTGACGATTGTATTTATGACGTGAATATCCATGAACTTTCCATTCTATATAGCTAAGCGCTATCTCTTTGCTAAGAAGAGTACGCATGCCATCAACCTCATCAGTATCATCTCGGTGATAGGCGTTGCCGTGGCTACGATGGCGATGGTGGTGGTGCTCAGTAGCTTCAATGGATTCTCTGACCTCATCGCCTCGTTCTTTACCGAGTTTGATCCCCAACTCAAGATCCAACCCGTTAGCGGTAAGGCGGTAGCGGCGGACGACCCGTTGCTCACCCAGGTGAGGCAGCGACCGGATGTGATGGTATCCACTGCGTGCGTGGAGGATCAGGCGTTAGCGGTGTATCATGGAAAGCAACAGATGATTACGATCAAAGGAGTGGAAGACAACTTCGACTCACTGACCAATATCCGTAACATCCTTTACGGCGATGGAACGTTTGATCTGCACACCGCCAACCTTGAGTATGCCGTGTTGGGTATCTGGATAGCTAAGGAACTGGGCACCGGAGTGGATTGGCGAGATTATCTCCATATCTATGCGCCACAACGTAAGGGGCAGTATGACATGAGCAATCCGTCTAACGCGTTTGTGGAAGACTCGGTGCTATCACCCGGCGTGGTGTTCCAGGTCAAACAAAACAAGTATGACAAGCATTATATCTTGACCAGTCTGCCCTTTGCACGACGTATGTTCAACCGCCAAGGAGAGCTTACCTCCCTCGAGCTACGAATGAAACCAGGCGTGGATATCGATCAAGCCAAGGAAGAGATACAGCAGTCTTTGGGTGACAAATACATGGTGATGGACCGCTATGAGCAACAAGCGGACAACTTCAAGATAATGAAGATAGAGAAACTCTTTGCTTATATCTTCCTCACGTTTATCCTCTTGGTGGCAAGCTTCAATATCGTGGGTTCGCTCTCGATGCTGATTATCGATAAGAAGAACGATGTGCGGACGCTTCGCAACATTGGTGCTACCAACCGGCAGATCTGCCAAATCTTCCTCTTTGAAGGCAGAATGATTGCCATTGCAGGTGCGGTGGTGGGCATTGCGCTCGGTCTGTTGCTCTGTTTGCTGCAGCAACGTTATGGGTTGGTGCACCTTGGAAGTTCTGCAGGCAACTATGTAGTGGATGCTTATCCCGTCAGTGTGCATCCCACGGACGTGATAGGGGTATTCTTAACGGTGATAGTGGTGGGTTGGCTCGCTATCTATTATCCCGTGAAATATATGAGTAAGAAACTCACCGAGTGACATTCTCCATATGCTGAAAGGCACCATAAACGAATCTTTCAGCTTTTTTTCTTTTCAGAGATCGGCCCAAACAAAAGATTCGACTCCGCAGAACGCTTTCTGTCAGAGCCGAATCCGATAAACATAAACCTCTTAAATATAAACCTTATTCACACTAACACTAAATGAAAATGAAGGCTATTGGTTGAAACGAATGTTAGAAGCGTAGTTTGAAACCGCCCGAGATGGTGGTTCCAGGCATCTCGTATCCGCGGTTGATGGTGTACTTGGCGTTGGTGATATTGTCGAGATTGACAAACAATTCAGCCCAACGCGTCACTCTGTAAGCCGCTTTCATCTGTAGCAACACATAGTTTTGATGTGCCAAAGCATCTGAAACATACAGGCAGCCTACACCTTTGAGGTTGGCATCAATGGATAGTTGTGGCAGCGCCTCCCATGTCACGCCAAAGAAGTATTGGTTCTTGGGAGCTGCGGTGAGGTTGTTCAGGTTGCTATGCAGATAACTGTACGATGCACGCAGAAGCACATTCTCCACGGGATGACTCTGCAATGACAGTTCGATACCTTTATTAATAAAGCGCCCAGTGTTCACATTCTTCATCTCAACGGTCTGAATGAGATTGCTGCCTTGACTGAAATAACCTGTCAGATCGGCAATGAGATAACGTCCAAATTGGTAACTGACACCCACTTCATAGTTGGTCAGCCTTTCAGGATTAAGGTCTTCGTTGGCTGTGCGATATAGATACATCTCACGGAACGAAGGGTTGCGGTAACCTTTCGCCATGGAAACTTTCACGTTTAGTGCCTCGGTGGGATGCAACGCAAATCCCAGTTGGGGAACGTAATGTGTGCCAAATCGGTCGCTGTTAGCCATGCGCAGTCCGCCGTTGAGCGTGAGCAATCCTTCCCACAAGCCTTGTGAAAGCGTGATGTAAGGCGAGTACTCGGTGATGCTCTTGCGGTTCATCGTGGAGAGTGACCCTTCCTGGTGCTCCCTTCCGCCCGAGACAGGAATCTTACCGGTGTAGGTATCAAAGTCGAAACCCACCGTAGCTTGTGCCGCCTTCCATGGATTGAAGTTCTGGTAAGCCAACACTCCGAATCGGTCGTCAAGGCTATGGAAGTGGCGTGGGTCATCGATGAAATGATTGCCATAACTGTAATATACTCTTACTGTACCATTGGTGGATGCAAATCGGTTGGTCAGTGACAACGAACTCTCACCTCTAATCACGTCTTGATGGTAGATGTCGGTCGATTCAGGAGCGGAAAGCTTGGCGTAGATAGGGTCGTTTCCTACAAAGTTCATCAACGAATAGTCGGCTGAAAGCGTGAGATGTGATGTGAGATCGTATCCCAACTTGGCATAGAGCGAATGCTGCTTGAAGTCGAAATGCTCCTGTGTGCCATCCGTGCGATCGTATCCCAACGAGACCAAAGAGGAGAAACGTCCCTTGCGAATGGTATTGGTCAGAGATGTCTGCCACGTGTTGTATGATCCGTATTGGGATGTGAGGGTTGTCTTTACACCCTCGGTCTGTGCTTGTTTGGTGATGACATTGATCACACCGCCCATCGCATTAGACCCATAGAGCACCGATCCTGGACCACGAAGCACCTCTACGTGATCCACATTTTCGGTCTCATAGAAGTCGGCAACGTGGTGTGAGTAGATGCCAGCAAACTGTGGTTGTCCGTCCACCATCATCAGAATGGCGTTGGTGGGTGACCCTCCCACACCGCGAATCTTGATTGCGCCACTACCGCCGTTGCTCACGCCGAAGCCCAATAAGCTGCGCTGAGAAACAAAGAGGCTTGGCACCTCACCCGATAATGCCGAAAGCAGTTGGGTGTGACCAGTCGATTCAATCTGTCTACTGCCTACTACTGATACCGTGTAAGGTAGCAGGTTGCGCGATGTGGCGTTGTTACTACCTGTCACAACCACCTCGTCTAGCGGATGTGTGAAGAGTGAATCGGTAATGGCAACCTCTCTTTTGTCTGCAGCATAAGCCTTGCACACGCTAGAGCAGGTTGCTATACCGATTGCAAACACAGATATACACACTATTATTGGAGAACTGAATTTCATTATTTGTAGTTTTTTTTGAGATAGAATAATATGTATTTTCAAATGGACTTTTCCTTATCCTAAATACTGAAAAACACTTTCTATTGAGATAGAATACCCCTTGCAGACCCTTATCGGGGCTTGCTTAAAGAAGGTGGCAAGGCCCGTTGGATGTGACGGGCACAAGCCTATCATGATTGAAATAATTGGTTCTTAAGGAATCATCACTAGTTCATACTTCTTGCTTCCTAGTCCGATCTTCTCCGCATAATCCGTGATGTAAGTACCATGCTGGCGGTTGATGCGTTCGATGAGCGGTTTCTCGTCATCCCCTGGAGATGCTTTGTGATTGAAGACGAGGTCCAGACAAGCCTGATCCAGCGCCACCGGGTCAGTGGAAGCAAGGATACCCATATCCTTCAGCATAGGATCGGCTGGGTGCGAATCGCAGTCGCAGTCAACACTCATGTTGTTCATCACGTCTATATAGATAATGTTCTGCCCGAAATACTGGGCTACACCTTGGGCTGCAGCAGCCATACTCTCAAGGAAGTCGTCCTGTTGGGCAATGTTCTGCCACAACGAATCGGCATCTTGCGTCTTACCAGCGGAGTGGATATAAGCCTTGCCCGCAGTGGAAGCTACACCGATAGACTGGTTCTTGAGTACACCACCAAATCCTCCCATGGCGTGTCCCTTGAAGTGAGCAAGGTTGATCATGAAGTCGTAATGTGCTAGATGGTCACCCACGATGTCATATTTGATGTGCTTCTTGTCCTGTACCGGGATGCGCATCTGCCCATATTCGTCCATGATATCCACTGCAGCTATCGAGTCGAAACCATGGTTGTGTACCGTCTGCCAGTGCTTACCTTTGTCTTGTCTGCTTCCACCGTAGGCGGTGCAACACTCCACCAGCGTGCCATTGACCTCATCCACTAGACCTCGGATAAGCGTGGGCTTCAGATAGTTGTTACCCCCTTGCTCACCCGTGCTGATCTTGATAGCCACTCGTCCGGTAGCTGGTACGCCGAGCGCCTTGTATATTCGTACAAGCGATTCGGGACTAATCTCCCGCGTCATGTACACCTTGGGTTGTGCAGATGCCGTTAAGAAGAGCATCATTGCACTGCAAATCATGAATAGTTTCTTCATTGTTAGGATTGTTTTAGAGGTTTATATTATATCGATCTATCTTAGATTATCTAGCCACTGATGCACTTGTCTGCGTGTATCGTCGCGCTTGTATCATCGCTGCCAGTGTGTAAAAGATTCTTCTTGTCATACTATTATGTATAAAAAGGTGAAACATGAGATGTCAATAACGATCATCTTACGTTTGCAAAATTAGACCTTTTATATCTAACAGATGATAAACAATTTTCGGTTAGAATTACCAATATTGCTGAAAATGATTCCTAACACGATAAAAAAGGTTAATATCAGCGATTTAGCAAAGATTTAATAGGATGTTTCAGGTGGCGAGAAGACAATAAAACGTGAATCTTTTTAGTGGTAGAAGAAGTATTAAAGCAATTCGCCCGAATATCGTTAGATAGACGAAACTCGGGCGAATAGTTTATAGAAAGATTTCCGATTAGATTTCCCAAAGCATCTGAATCATTGTTTGACCCACTGCTTCTAGGGTGTTGCGGTCGATGTGATCCATCGTGTCAGACACCGTATGCCATGTAGGACCGAAGCTGCTCTGTTGGCAATCGGGGTAGTAGGCTATCACGTCTGCCGTCGGGATGCCTGCGTTTTGGTTCAGAGGGATATGGTCATCGGTCACCATACCACCCTGTTCGTCAGGGAAATAGTTGGCAAAACCAGCATTCTTAGCAGCTTGCCAAACGCGGTTGACCACATCCGAAGCATATTCCACGGACATACCTTCGCGGTAGAACTGTGCGCCTTCGCCTCCAACCATATCCACCAGCACGCTAAACATCGGTTTGGCGGGCAACGGATAGTTTTTAGAGAAATACTGTGCGCCCAATGCCCAAGTTTCGTCCTGACCCTGATAGTCGGTCACCCACTGTGGCAAACCCCAGTCTTCAGCGTCGAAACAAACAAAGTCGACACCAAGATCACGTGGTAAGGCCTCTGCTTCTTTCCCCTTAGAGGTAGCCATCAGATTGAGTTGGCGAGCCACTTCGAGCAATACTGCCACACCGCTAGCGCCATCATTGGCAGCCATCACGGGCATATGGTGCTTGGTAGAGTCGGGATCGTTGTCAGCCCAAGGGCGAGCGTCCCAGTGAGCGCAAAGCATCACGCGTCGTTTGGCTTTGGGATTGTATTGCGCAATGATGTTGGTGGCCTTGAGCACTGTGCCGTCATAACCTTTGAGATCCACCTTCTGCTCAGTCACTTCGCATCCATATTGCTTGAATTTGTCCGCAATCCATTGGCCACACTTCTCGTGTGCCGGACTGTTCATGACGCGTTCGCCAAAGGCGCATTGTGCTGCGCAGAACGTGTAAGCCGAGTCTGCATCAAACTTAGGTCCTAAGGGCTTTGCTACCATAGCGGTATCCGTTTCGGTTTCGTCAGAATTGTGCGAGTTGGATAGCTGTTTCCAACCCGTTGTGAAGGCTCCAATCAGCGCCACGAGCACCACTACGATTATTACCTTCATGGTTGTTGGTCGTTTCATTGTTTTTCTTGTTGTTACTATCTATTACTAGGTGAGCGTTGCTTATCGCAGTCGTTGTACCTTAGCCATGACGCGAAGCCAGTTGCCACCCCATATCTTTTCTATGTCTTTCTCGCTATATTTGCGGCGCATCAGATGCATGGTAAACTGTATCATCTCAGATGCATCGGCAAAGCCGCGTACACCTCCGTCGCCATCAAAGTCGGTTCCGATACCCACATGGTCGATGCCAGCCACCTCGATAGCGTGCTCCAGGTGTGCAAGCGCATCACGTACGGTAGCTTCGCCCTCCTTTTTCAGGAATCCGTGGTAGAGCGTGATGTGTGCCACGCCACCCTTCTTAGCCAATGCACGCAACTGATCGTCAGTGAGATTGCGTGGATGATCGCAAAGCGCACGGCAGTTGGCATGACTGCAAACGATAGGTGTGGTGCTGATTTCGAGCGCATCCCAGAAACTCTTTTCGGCTCCGTGGCTCAGATCCACCATGATACCATTGCGGTTCATCTCCTCTATGACCTGTCGCCCAAATCGGCTCACGCCTCCATGCGTGTTGCATCCGCGTGCCGAATCGCATATATCATTATCCCCATTGTGGCACAAGGTGATGTAGGTCACACCACGTTGGGCAAAATACTTCACGTTGGCAAGGTTGCCCTCGAGTGCCAAACCGTTCTCTATAGCAAAGAGGATAGACTTGCGACCCTTACGTTTGTCCTCATACACATCCGATGGTGTGCGGGCAATACTTAGGTAACGACTGTTCTGCTTAACCGTTTCTTCGATCTTGTCAAATATCAAGTCGGCATACTGCAAGGGCGAGATAGACAACTGTTCAGGCTCTTTGGCTGAAGCGGCTGCCTTGCGACGGATGTATTTAGAAGCCAGTTGAGCGTTATACTTCATGATTCCCGCTAGGTCAATCTTGGACGAGAACGTCTCACCGATATTGGGTTGGGGTAGATAAGCCGCCATCGTCACCGCGTCTTGTCTGCCATCGGTCATCTTATGTAGGTCCACAAGGATGCGCTTGTCACGCTGATCGAACGCCACACCTTGTGGGAAGAACATCGGTGTGTCACAGTGGGTGTCAAGCGTTAGCGTCTTGCTATGTATGCGTTTAGCATCGCTAAAGCATCGTGCCTGGTCTACAAGCCAAGCAAAGAGTTTTCGTCCTTCATCGCCAAGACATTCCGGATGCCACTGCACACCGATGATAGCCTTGAACTCCCGACTCTCAATCGCCTCAATCACGCCATCCGTTGACTTGGCTGAGATGCGAAAACGCCTGCCAGTCTCTTTCACGGCTTGATGATGGAACGAGTTGACGTAGAGCGTCTCAGCATGATAGATGCCGTGGAGCATCGTACCAGCCACCACCTGTACGCTATGCGTAGGCTCAGAGCGGTCGGCATCCTGACTATGCTTGATGGTTGCAGGCGCAAATGGCGAGCCCATCGCAGCACCAGCTTTGCTCCTTTCGGGCATCGTGGCATGGGGGATATAATCTTCATAGATGTCCTGTTGCACCTTACCGCCCAGTGCGGTCACGATGGTCTGAATGCCTCGGCAGATACCAAGGATGGGTATCTGCTTATTGTATGCTAGCTGTGTGAGCAACAGCTCAGAAAGGTCGCGCTTGGCATTGATGCCGTGAAGATGAGTAGAAGGTTGCTCTCCTGCCCATAGAGGGTTGATGTCAGCACCTCCCGTGAGGAGCAAACCATCGATATGATCCAAGATATTGATCAGCACATCGGGTGATGCCGTAGGCGGAATGAGCACGGGTGTGCCTCCCGCCTCGATCACTTGCTGATAGTAGCGTTCGCTGAGCAGGGCATTGCCGTCATTAAAGTTGGCTGTCAACCCAATCATGGGCTGACGATTTCCTTCTGGGAAGCGCGTGTAGAACGTATCCAGATGGTTATCTAGCGAAAAGTTCATTTCTTCTTTATCGTGCTTTAGAGTTATTTGTCAGCCTTCGGTTTGGATGGCTCAGAAGAGATAGGAATCTCACGTTTGATGCTTTGCTCCAGTGAGATAAGGGTCTCCGTGTTGACCACACCAGGTATCGACTGCAACTGGTCGTTGAGCAACTCCATGAGCTGCTCGTTGTCTTTGGCATAGAGCTTTACCAACATCGTGTAAGGACCTGTGGTGAAATGACACTCCACAATCTCGGGTATAGACATCAATCGGTCCACCACCTCACGATACATCGAACCGCGTTCTAGGTTGATACCGATATAGGTGCAGGTGTAATAGCCCAGGCTCTTGGGGTTGATGTGGAAGCCGCTGCCCACAATCACGCCATCGTCAACGAGTCGTTGTACACGTTGGTGAATGGCTGCGCGTGACACTCCGCATTGTGCGGCTACATCCTTAAAAGGTAGACGCGCATTGGCTGACAATATGCCAAGTATTTTTCGGTCTAACTTATCTATATTTTCCATAAGGTATGTGTTTTGTTTTATAAGTAAGGTTCGTCTATTTACAATATGCAAGCAAAAGTAATGAATCTCTAAGATACTTGCAAATGTTTTCCCGTAAATATTCAATCATTGTCTGTCAAAGCCTTTCTTTTTGGACAAAATGCCAACATTCATCTTCTTATAGAGATGCTTACGGATAGAAGAATCAATTTGATTTCTCTTCTTCTCATGCCTCTAACGGAAGATGAAAGGAACGACGTGGCACGGTGAAAACCATCGTATGACGAGGAGATGGATATGGGGTTAAAATATCGTTAAATGCCTATGGATGATTTGGGAAGGGACGATTAATATCCTATCTTTGCACATATCAACCCCGTCAGAACTATAAACAATCAATCCTAACCCCAAGCATTATGAAACATACGATACAGATACGATGTAAAAACAATGGTCAGATCATAGAGGTACCCGTGGGCAGCACGCTCTCTGAAGCCTATACGTTGCTTCAGCTTAACATGAAGCATACGCCCATCAATGCGATGGTCAATAACAAGGTGGAAGGTCTCCACTACCGATTGTATCACAACAAGGACGTGGAATATCAAGATATCACCACCTCATCGGGCTCTCGCACCTATACGCGAACGCTCTTCATGGTGCTCTGCAAGGCTGTGCACGACCTGTATCCTACCGCACAAACGGTCATTGACACCCCCGTCAGCAATGGCTACTACTGTTACCTTAACATTGGGCACGCCATCACGCAAGACGATATAGAAAAGATTCGCCGCCGGATGCAACAGATAGTAGAAGCGAAGTTGCCCATCCGTCGCTTTGAAGTGCCTACCGATGAAGCCATACGGCTCTTTGAGGAGCGTGGCAACACCTCTAAGGTGCGTCTGCTCAAGAGCACCGGTAAGCTTTATACCACTTATTATCAGCTAGACAACTATGTAGATTACTATTACGGAGCCTTGCTGACCAACACCTCACAGCTCACGCTCTATGGCGTAGAACCCTATTTTGATGGGCTGTTGCTGCGTATCCCGTCCCGTGAAGATCCTTCACGCCTAGGCGAAATAATCAAGCAAGACAAGATGTTTGATATCTTTAAGGAGCAACATCGCTGGAATCGCATCCTAGGTATCAGCACTGTTGGCGACTTTAACACCGCCGTGAAAGCTGGTTTCTCCACCGATCTGATCAATGTGAGTGAAGCCTTGCAAGAGAAGAAAATCTCTCTCATCGCTGATCAGATAGCCTCTCGCAAAGGCACACGGATGGTGCTCATCGCTGGACCTAGCTCGTCAGGTAAGACCACCTTCTGCAAACGACTCTCCATTCAGCTCGTCACCAATGGCATCAAGCCAGTGCAGATCTCGCTGGACGACTATTTTGTCAACCGAGACCAGACGCCCAAGGATGCCAATGGCGAATACGACTATGAGAGTATCTATGCGCTGAACATCCCGCTGATCAACCAACAGCTACAACAACTATTCAATGGCGACACCGTGGAGCTACCTAAGTATAACTTCCAGACGGGTAAGAGCGAACGTAGCGGTAAGAAACTGCATCTAGAAGCTAATCAGGTATTGGTGGTGGAGGGTATCCATGCGCTCAATCCCGAACTCACCGCACAGATAAGTGAGGATAAAAAGTTTCGGGTGTATATCTCTGCGCTGACCACTATTCTGCTGGACGACCACAACTATATCCCTACTACTGACAACCGACTGCTTCGCCGCATCATCCGCGATTACAAGTATCGTGGCGTCAATGCGCAGGAAACCATCCATCGATGGCCCTCGGTGCGTGCCGGAGAGAACAAGTGGATCTTCCCTTATCAAGAGAATGCCGACGCAATGTTTAACACCGCTATGCTCTTTGAGCTCGCTGTGATCAAGCAACAAGCCGAACCGCTCCTTGAGCAGGTGCCCGAAAACTGTCCTGAATATGCCGAGGCATACCGTCTTCGGAAGTTCTTGGGATACATTCATCCTATCCCCAACCGCACCTTACCACCCACCTCCCTCATCAGAGAGTTTCTCGGTGGCAGCTCGTTCAAGTACTAAGCCTATCCTTTAACGCTTACATACCTCTATCTTCTAGGGTGATGTGATAATCGCTATTACGCATCTCGTCTTACCATCGTTTTGTCTTCAGCAAAAGATAAAACGATGGTTTTTCGGTTAACGGCGGTTCTAATAATTATCTTTGATGTCTTAGACTACGCCCTATTCTCTTGTTATAATGTTTATCCCAAATCGATGGTTTTTCGGTTTATAAGATAAAAACTAGAGCTGAAAGTTTCCCTAGAGTGGTGTTGAAAACGCATTATAGTGATATTTTTATTCGATGCCACTGAATAAAAATATCGTTTTTTGTTCGGTGACATCGAATAAAATAATCAATTGCCCATTGATATTATAAGTGTATAATTTCGCTTTCCACCTCTTTGTGAATCTCTCGACATCTGCTTTCTGTCATTTTGTTCTTCATTCCAATTGCTATCATATCATTCAGCGTGGGGTGACTAGTGCCATTTACCGATGTAGCGTGCTCGCCATTATAACCCTCTGTACATTTGGTTAGGTCGTAGGCTGGGGCAAGATGCCAATGCCACTGGTTATCATTACCCCTTTTCACCATAAAGCTAAAGTTCTTGCAATGGTCGTCTTTGTTGTCTGCTAGGTAGTTGAACACCATGCGGCGAAACATTTCCTCCACTTCTTTCCGACTTTGCGTGAGATAGCCAGTAAGAGCCAACAGATTAAGATAGTCGAGCACGGGATTGGAAAGCGAGATGGAAAGCAAACCGCCTGCTGTTGCGGTGTGAATGCGCTCGCCAGCAGGAGAGATATCAAAACGACGACAGGCAAAATACTTGTTGTTCACCAATTTGAAATCAGGTACATGGATTCCGCATTTTCGAGCCAATTCATTATAGCTATATTCTTGTTGTCCCATGTCCTTTGGATCGTAAGTGTGGCGGAACTTCACCAACCAATGTCCTTCGTTGTCACTGAATACAGCCTTCGGACGGCAACCACCGCTATTGCCGCTATTATACAAGAGGAAACCTGCGTCCGTGTCTTGTTGCTCTCTTAAAACTTCCAAGGCTTTAGTTTGTAACATATCGAAGTCTGATGATGGTTCCTTTGTTTGGATAGATGTCATAGGCTCATACGTTAAAGCGCCCATTCCTTCATCTCCCACAAGGCTCAATCTGTCCAATGCCGACAAATCAAAATCGTTGATACCTTCCTTTAGCAAAGCTTTATGCAATAGGTATCTGCCGTAACCATCGGGCAGACTATCCTCGAAGATACCAAAGTTTCCATGAAAGGGTGTTGGCTTGGCAATAAATAGTCCAGGTCTGAGAGGTAGCTCCAAAGGAGAGATACTGAATCCGTTGGCAAGCCATTGTTTGTCATACTCAAAAGTGCATACTTTCCCATCGGTACTCAAAGACAGAGTACCTACCACTTCATGGTGATATTTCACGATTAAAGAATCTATTTGCTTCATGGTCTATATGCTTTTTTCTTGTTGGCATTCCGTTTGATTTGCTGTAATTCCTCCATTGTAGAATACTTGGGTTCAGAGAAGATGTGTCTTATCTCTGAAGTGTATTCCAAAGCAATGGCTATGCCTATCAAGTTCTTAAGCGAAATCAGCCCTTTCTGTTCAAAGCGAGTGATGTTGCTCACGGCTACACCCGACTTGTCTGCCACTTGCTCGCGTGTCAAGTTTTTCTCTATCCTTCGCCGTCTGAAATCGTTGGCTATCTCCATGGCAATCTCATCCGGATTATCATGGAGATAGTGGTCTAATATTGCTAATATATGGTTAGTTTCTTGCATAAATGTGTAGATATTGATAATATATTATCAATTGCAAAGATAACATTTTCCTTCGAAAGAGTGGCCATTCGTTAAGAATGTTTTAGCAAAAAACAGCTTTCAAGATACAGCTGCGTCATCAACTTAAATGAAGGAATATGAAAATTCTATAGAAAAAATTTTGTGTTGTCGATATTTCTTCGCACTTTTGTCCCATCTTTTAACTTTAAACAATACTAATCCCTAACATTATGGCTATGCCAGACGAATTAGATGTAAAAGAATTAGAGCAAGTAGTGGTTCGTTTTTCGGGCGACTCAGGCGATGGTATGCAGTTGGCGGGAAATATCTTCTCCACCGTATCAGCTACCGTTGGCAATGGTATCTCAACCTTCCCCGACTATCCAGCAGACATCCGTGCCCCGCAAGGATCGCTAACGGGTGTGAGCGGTTTTCAGGTGCACATTGGTGCAGGTAAGGTGTATACACCCGGAGACAAGTGTGACGTGCTCGTAGCAATGAATGCTGCAGCACTGAAGACCCAATATCGCTACACCAAACCGCAAGCTACCATCATCATCGATACGGATAGCTTCGGTCCTGACGACCTAAAGAAAGCACAGTTTAAGAGCGACGATTATCTAGGCGAGATGGGTATCGACCCCGATTGCGTGGTGGCTTGCCCCATAACCAAGATGGTGAAGCACTGCTTGGCTGACACGGGGATGGACAACAAAGCCGTGCTAAAGTGTCGCAACATGTTTGCCTTAGGATTGGTATGCTGGTTGTTCAATCGCGACTTGGAACTGGTAAACAACTTCCTACGCGAGAAGTTTCGGAAGAAACCAGCCATTGCTGAAGCCAATATCAAGGTGGTGGCAGCTGGATACGACTATGGTTACAACTCACAGTCATCAGTCCCAGCTACTTACCGCATCGAATCCAAGCACAAAGTGCCCGGTCGATATATGGACATCACTGGCAACAAAGCCACGGCTTATGGCTTGATAGCCGCTGCTGAACGTGCCGGACTGAAACTATATCTAGGATCTTATCCCATCACCCCGGCTACTGATATCCTTCATGAGCTATCTAAGCACAAGTCGCTTGGTGTGATAACGGTGCAATGTGAGGACGAGATATCGGCTTGCGCAAGTGCTATCGGAGCCTCGTTTGCCGGTGCATTGGCTGCCACTTCTACATCGGGACCTGGTATATGTCTGAAGAGTGAGGCTCTCAACCTTGCCGTGATAGATGAGTTGCCATTGGTGGTGATAGACGTACAGCGCGGTGGACCATCCACCGGATTGCCTACGAAGAGTGAGCAGACCGACCTTTTGCAGGTACTCTATGGTCGTAATGGTGAGAGCCCGATGCCTGTAATTGCTGCTACTAGTCCTACCGACTGCTTTGATGCCGCATTTATGGCATGTAAGATAGCCTTGGAACACATGACACCTGTGGTGCTTCTGACCGATGCTTTCATAGCCAATGGTTCGGCAGCATGGCGTCTGCCTAACATGGAAGACCTTCCCGAGATACATCCTCACTATGTGACCAAAGATCAGAAGTATAAGTACACACCTTATCAGCGTGATCCGAAGAGCTGCGTGCGCTACTGGGCTATACCCGGCCAGGAAGGCTATACGCACATCTTAGGTGGTCTAGAGAAAGACGGCGAGACCGGAAGCATCTCCACTGAGCCCGAGAATCACAACCTTATGGATCACCTACGCTACGAGAAAGTGCAGCAGATCAATCCCCCCGCATTGCAGGTGGAAGGTGATGAGGATGCCGACTTGCTGATAGTGGGATTTGGTTCTACTTACGGACACCTCTATTCGGCAATGCAAGAGCTGCGTAAGAAAGGATACAAGGTGGCGCTGGCACAGTTTAAGTATATCAATCCGTTGCCTAACAACACAGCAGATGTGTTGCTGCGCTACAAGAAAGTGATTGTGGCAGAGCAGAATCTGGGTCAGTTGGCATCCCTGCTGCGTATCCGTGTGAACAACTTTGCACCTTATCAATATAACCAAGTGAAAGGTCAACCCTTTGTGGTGAGCGAGCTGGTGAAGAGCTTTGAGCACGTGCTCGAGACCAAAGAACCAGATACTCCGGGCGAGACCTACTATGAACGAATCATCGAATAACTACAGCAAAAGCATTCACACCATGACTCAATATACAGCAAAAGACTTTAAGAAAGGACAACCTAGATGGTGTCCAGGTTGCGGTGACCATTTCTTCTTGGCTAGCTTGCAGAAGGCGATGGCCGAAATAGGCGTGCCACCTCATCAGACAGCGGTGATATCGGGTATCGGATGCTCGAGCCGTCTACCTTATTATATGAACACCTATGCCATGCAGACCATTCACGGACGTGCGGCTGCGGTGGCAACAGGAACCAAGATTGTGAACCCCGAACTCGCCGTATGGCAGGTGTCGGGTGATGGCGATGGCCTCGCTATCGGTGGCAACCACTTCATTCATGCTATGAGGCGCAACATAGACCTCAACATGATTTTGCTCAACAATCGTATCTATGGTTTGACCAAAGGACAATATTCGCCTACATCACCACGTGGATTCGTTTCTAAGTCGAGTCCTTATGGTACAGTGGAGGATCCTTTCCGTCCTGCCGAACTCTGTTTTGGCGCTCGTGGACGATTCTTTGCTCGCTCTGTAGCTACTGACGGATCAGAGACGGTGGAGATTCTGAAGGCGGCATATAGACACAAGGGCGCATCGGTTTGTGAGATTCTGCAAAATTGTATGATCTTCAACAACGGATGTTATGAACCTATCTATAATCGCGAAGGACGCAAGAAGAACGCCATCTACGTGAAGCACGGCGAGAAACTAGTGTTCGGTGAGAATAACGAATATGGCTTGGTGCAAGAAGGATTTGGCCTGAAGGTAGTCAAGATGGGCGAAGACGGATACACCATAGATGATGTGTTGGTGCATGACGCGCATTGTCAGGACAACACGTTGCAGCTCAAGTTAGCCATGATGGATAACGAACATGGTTTCCCGATAGCGTTTGGCATCATCCGCGACGTTGAAGCACCTACTTATGACCAGTGTGTCAATGATCAGATAGAAGATGTAAAGGCAAAGAAACCCTACCATACCTTTGCCGAACTGCTCGAGACCAACGACACTTGGGAGGTGAAATAAACTATAGACAAATAACGACAGAAAGCCGAACTGTGCGAGCTTAGCATTAAGCTGCCAGTTCGGCTTTCTGTCGTCTTATATTCTCAAGATGATAGACGATGAGCCAGATTACGGCTACAAGTAGATACATCACCAGCAGTTGTACGGCTGATGGATGTAGATGGGTTATCGAAGCTAGTGGCAGTGACGACATCCAAGCTAAGAAACGATTCATCGCTGATACCACCATCGCTAACAGCCAAACCATCGCTTGTTGGGCTATGGCGCACCATGAGAGGAAGATTGTGGCAACGAGGAGATAGAGGATGAGTGTGGCGCAAGGCACCACAACCCAGTTGGTCAACATGAAACAAGGTGATGCTTGATGGAAGATGTATGCCACAAGGGGCGCGGTGGCAAGTTGGGCGGCTACGGAGACGATCGTCATCTTCCATAATAGACGCACAATGGCGAAGCGTTGTAGCTGGGATGGAAGCCAATTTACAAGGTTGGGTACAAACAGAACAATGCCGCAAACAGCAAGAAACGATAGCTGAAAACTGCTATCAAACAATGTCTGAGGTGACACCGCTAACATGAACGTTGCTGCAGCTAGCAGGTTGTTGACCGACATAGCGTAGCGATGAAGTAACGACACCACTGTGCATATCGTGAGCATTGTAGCCGCACGCACCACCGAGGGTGACATTCCCACTAAGAACACATAGCTCCAAATGGCAGTCATAACAAGTAGTTGCGCTATGAAAGTGCTCCGCCAACGTGCAAAGAGCATCATTAATAGAGCGTAGATGATACCGAGATGCAAGCCAGAGAGGGCTAAGACATGTGATGCCCCTGACAACGAATAGTCGTCTTTCACCTTGCGTGAGAGTGCCGAACGATCGCCAAGGGACATTGCTATGGTCACCGCCACATCGTCTGCAGTAAGTGGTAAGGATTGCAGATGGTCCACTAATCGCTGTCGCAGCATCCGTGATCGAAGCAAGGCACGCTGATATACAGAGAGCGGTCGCAGCGAAACCACCTTAGGTTGCCAGTCGCCACATCGTACAAAGGTCTCGGCTTGATATCCATGAAGGCGCAGCCACTGGGCATAATCGAACGTGGCGTCGGCATAGTTGTGCGGCGCTTCAAGGTAGGACGTGGCATTGATACCCTCGCCTATGCGTAAGGTAAGTGGTGAGGCTGAAATGGTGTCACGCAGAAAAGAAGCTTTAGTGAGGATGGGCTTACCTTGCCCAAGCACCAATAGGTCGCATTGGACCACCTTGCCGTGGCGCACGGGTGTGCTCATCACAACGGCTTGATAGGATAGGGGAGCTGTAGGCAAAGGACGATAAAGGTTGCGGAACGATATCGATGACACCAACGCACCCACCAACGTTGTGGCTATGAGCAGAAGAAGAGATGTCAGCCGAGGTTTGCGGCGTATCACCAAGCACATTGCCACTATGGAAGCGCTGCCTATCAACCACGTCCACGGTGTGAGCTCGTTGAGCCAATGTCGCCCTATAAGAATGCCACCGACAAGCGAAAGCAATGGTAAGATCAAAGGGCAACGGTCTGGATGAAGCGGAAAAGGACGGTTGGCTAGCATGGTTAACCTCTCTTTCTCTGAATGTGATGGCTACTAACTGCTATCAAACCATGATGTGATAAACGATAAGTCACAACGCTGGTCATTGCTTCAGGTCTGCTATGAGCCTATCGATGGCATCGCGCGTGACGTGTTGCATGACAACAATGTGTGACACCTTCATATCGGCTATCTTGCCACAAGCAAGGTTATATTTGCTGATAATTTCTTCAGAAGGACGCTTAAAGAGGATGGTGTTGCTATATTGGTTCTGCCAATAGGGCCAATGGATGCTTTCCAATTGTGATTTGAGATATTGCGTGTTCTTCATTATCTGCTCTGCTTGTTGGCTCCAGCCTTTGTCTCCGATGGTTTGGATGAGCCACCAAAACTTGATAGGATCTATACCTGAGCGTGAGCAATTGATCATACGCATGTCTGAGTTGAGATAAGGCACAGCGTTGGTTGCTAGAACATCATACTTGCTACGTGAGGTGATGAATAGTCCGCATGGGGTGTCAATACCAAAAAACTTGTGTCCGCTGATACTAATCGAGTCAAAGTAGGATATCTTACGGTCCACTAGATCTCGATGCTCGGTGAACGGAAGATAGCCGCCAAAGAGTGCGGCATCCACATGACGGTACACAGCCATTTCGTTATGTCGTGCCAACACTTCATTGAGCGCCTTTTGATCATCAATAGCCCCCTTGAGCGTTGACCCCATAGCGTAGATGATCAAGCAAGGACGTGTTGTGTCAAGTGCGCTTTCTAACGCATCGGGCTTCATGCACCCCATATCGTCGCTCTCTACCAGTCGGATGTCAAGGTGTTGCTGGTCGCAAAGTCGATAGTTGCTATAGTGGGCTTCGTCTGAAACATATACAATGGGCATTTTGCCTGTAAGGTTCTTTAGATAGCTGACGCCGAAATAGATGCCGTGGTTGTTGCCATCTGTGCCACTCATCGTAACCAATCCCCACAAATCATCTAGGTCAAACCCATACTTCGGACCAAAATACTCGATAACCTCTCGCTCAAAATCAAGGGACGAAAGGGGATGCTCACCAGCGGAAAATGGGTCTCCGGCATTGTTAATAATCATCGATGATAGATGATTGTCTGTATACCACTTGTAAAACTCTTGCAGTTTGATGTCGTGGTTACCAGGATAACCGAACGAGATCTTCTTCCTTTCAATGCAGTCGGATGCCCACTGATCTAGCTTTTCAAACCCAGATGACGATATCACCTGGGCTTGTTGCTCCTCGTGGGATGACATCTTTGACGCAAATGTTGGCTGTAATGCTTCTGCTTTCATCCTCTTATCATTATATTTTTCATAGTGTTCTTCGCCCTAAGCGAGACGCTCTTGCAAAGATAATATTTTCTTTTCAAAATAGCTCATACGCTGATGGTTTTGTTTTCTGATTTGATCACGCGTGCTCATAAGGAAAGGTATGCCTTCTATTCAGCTTTATAAAGTCATGGTTATAATATATTTATAAGTCAGCATCATTGTTCGTGTTTGAATGAAATTTGCTATTTTTGCAATATGGCATTATAGAACTATAAAATAGAATCAATGAAACACATACTATATTCTTTGTTTTTTATTCTTATGGTTTCTTGTGAGAATCCTAATACACCAAAGGTGATAGTAGAAGCATCTTCCTTATTAGAAAGGAAACCAGATTCGGCATACGTCATCCTAAAGAACGAATGGCCTGGGCTAAAAAACTTCAATCGTCGAAACCGAATGCATTACTTGATGACATACGCAGAAGCAATGAATAAAGCATATATCCCGATGGATACTATATCATTCATGGATGAGGTACTAAGTTATTATGATTCGAATGGAAGCGAAATAGAAAAAATGAATGCATCCTATATGATGGGGTGCGTCTATCGTGACAAAGGTGATTGTCCTTCTGCAATTAAGTTTTATCTGAAAGCTGTGGCGGTTGCAGATACAGTAAAATCAGTAAGTGAACTTCCAAGAATATATGGGCAAATAGCATCTTTGTTTCATGAACAAAGAATGCCTCAAGAAGAAATGTATTATTGGAATATGGCACGAAAATATGCTCTCATGTGTAGTGACACATTAATGGCTATTCAGTCAAAGGAACGATGTATTGGCGCATATCTTTTGTGGGGCAATAAATCTAAAGCCTTGAAAGTGGCAAAGGAGGTATATAATGAATATAAGCAAATAGGCAGAAAGGATTATGCAGCCGCATCGCTTGGTATCCAAATTGATAATAATATAGAGAACAAACATCTGGATTTAGCAAAGATGCAAATCACAGATTATGTACTTCATTCAGGGCTTTTTAGTAATGGAGAGCTAATACAAGGACATGAATTCTTCTATTATTATTTGGGTCGCTATTACAAAGAAACGCTCAATCTAGATTCTTCTTTATACTATTATAGAAAGCTCGCCTCTCGCTCTACAGACATAAACAGTCAAGAAAATGCGTATAGAGGACTTATGGAAGACTATGCTCAATTGAATGTGATAGATTCTGTAGTAAAATACGCAAAACTCTTCACTCTTCTTAATGATTCTGCCAATGTGATTCATTCTGCCGATGAGATTAACAAAGCTCAATCCCTTTACAATTACTCAGAAAAACAAAAAGCAGCTGATCAAAAAGCAGCTGAAGCGAAAGTATACCATTTTTACTGCATCTTACTAATATTATTATTGATTGTAATTGTTGTAGCCACTTGCTTTTTGATTAATAGCAGAAAGAAGAAAAGAAAACAAGAACTGAGGGTCTATAATTTAAAATACATGGAGATTCTCCAGCAATATTATGCGGCATTGAAAGAATTAAGGAAATTGGAAGTGGATGTTGAAAAAAGTAAGAGGGATAAGGAAGACCAAATCAATAGACTTTCAACCTTATTATCATCGTACACAGGAAAGTTTCTTGCTTCTGACAAAGAGGCGGAAAGATATCTTATGGAGCATACAACAGTGTTACAATTTCATAAGTATGCTTCAACTATAAAGCGGCCAACGAACATGGAATGGGAAGAACTTTACGATATAGTAAAGGTATCATTGTCTAAATTTTACGAATTCATTGATGACAAAAACTTTTCATTGACAGAACAAGAAAGAAAAGTGTGTATTCTTACAAGATTACACTTTATACCATCTGAAATCTCCGTGTTACTTGATATATCTAAGCAGAGAATGACGAATCTTCGTGCGAAGCTAAACAAAACATTGTTTGGGGATGTGGGCTCTAAAACATTTACTCCTAATATTTATAAAATAGGATCGTAGGTGTACAAAGTGTATTTCTAGAGCTAGTTACCTAAGACACATGGGTTTGCAGACAAGAAATATAACTCTTCTTTTGTGTAAAGTGTACTAAGTGTACTCATTAAACTTTATTGCTTAATCTTTTATCTTTATATTTGCAATATAATAATAAAT
>CAVHUZ010000011.1:0-52905 GCA_963639545.1 Bacteroidaceae bacterium | reverse complement strand
GTTGGCAATGGAATAGGACCGCTAACGATAGCGCCAGTAGCCTTAACAGCCTTCACAATCTTCTCTGCAGACTTATCAACCAATTGGTGGTCGTAAGACTTGAGTTTGATACGAATTTTCTGACTCATTGTTATTATTTATTTGTTAAAGTGAATAAAAGTAGGGGCTATGCACGCATAAGAGTCATTCGCTATGAATGCATACTCCCTACTAAATAGTTTTTACTTAATCAGCTCTGGATGACCATTGAGTTCGGTAAGGATCTCTTTAGCCAAAGAAGATGATACTGCTGCGTGATGATCATACTCCATAGAAGATGTTGCACGACCAGAGGTGATAGTACGCAAAGCAGTAACGTAACCAAACATCTCTGACAATGGAACCATTGCCTTAACGATGCGAGCACCGCTACGAGCTTCATCCATACCCTGTACGAGACCACGACGCTTATTCAAGTCACCGATTACATCACCCATGTTCTCTTCAGGAGTAACAACTTCTACCTTCATGATAGGCTCCATCAATACAGGACCTGCTTGAGGGCAAAGCTTCTTGAATGCTTGGTGAGCAACGAGCTCGAAAGACAACTGGTCAGAGTCAACAGGGTGGAAGCTACCATCCTTCAATGTAACCTTCAAACCAGTCATTGGGAAGCCACCGAGAACACCGCCAGTCAAGCAATCCTTGAATCCCTTCTCTACTGAAGGAATGAATTCCTTAGGCACGTTACCACCCTTAACGATGTTGATAAACTGCATATCGCCTTCTGTGAAGTCCTCATCTTTAGGTTCGATAGTAACATCGATACAAGCGAACTTACCACGACCACCACTCTGCTTCTTATAAGTCTCACGGCTGCTAGCAGGTTTAGTGATAGCCTCTTTGTAGTTAACCTGGGGCTTACCCTGGTTACATTCTACCTTGAACTCACGCTTCAGACGGTCGATGATGATATCCAAGTGGAGCTCACCCATACCAGAGATAATGGTCTGACCACTCTGCTCGTCGGTACGAACGGTGAATGTAGGATCCTCTTCAGCAAGCTTAGCAAGACCATTATCAAGCTTAGCGATGTCAGCCTGGCTCTTAGGTTCTACAGCAATCTGGATCACAGGGTCAGGGAATACCATTGATTCCAATACGATAGGATGATTCTCATCGCAAAGAGTATCACCCGTACGGATATCCTTGAAACCTACACCTGCACCGATATCACCAGCGTCGATTGTTTCCATAGGGATCTCCTTGTTAGAGTTCATCTGGAACAGACGGCTGATACGTTCTTTCTTACCAGAACGTGGGTTGTAGATATATGAACCAGCAGCTACCTTACCTGAGTAGACACGGAAGAACACAAGACGTCCCATGAATGGGTCAGTAGCGATCTTAAATGCCAAAGCTGCAGTAGGCTCTGTCTCATAAGGCTTACGATCTTCCTCTTCGTCAGTATCAGGATTAACACCCTGAATGTTTACTGTATCGATTGGAGAAGGCAAGAATGCGCAAGTGTAATCGAGCAAAGGCTGAACACCCTTATTCTTGTATGAAGAACCCAACAACATTGGGCAGCACTCCATAGCGATAGTACCCTTACGGATAGCCTTGATAATCATATCTTCAGGAATATCTTGACCATCAAGATAGAGTTCCATCAATTCATCATCGAAGCTTGCAGCACCATCAAGGAGCTTCTCACGCCATTCATTAGCTTCATCAACAAGGTCAGCAGGAATTTCCTCTACGTCATATTCTGCGCCCATTGTCTCATCATGCCAAAGGATAGCCTTCATTTTGATCAAGTCAACAACACCCTTGAAGTTCTCCTCTGCACCGATAGGAATCTGGATAGCAATAGGATTAGCTCCCAAGATGTCTTTCATCTGCTGTACTGTCTCGTAGAAGTCAGCACCAGAACGGTCCATCTTATTCACATAACCGATACGTGGTACGTTGTATTTGTCAGCTTGACGCCATACAGTTTCTGACTGAGGCTGTACACCATCTGCAGCAGAGTAAGTTGCTACAGCACCATCAAGAACACGGAGAGAACGCTCTACCTCTGCGGTGAAGTCAACGTGTCCCGGAGTATCGATCAAGTTGATCTTATACTTTTTACCATCATACTCCCAGTAACATGTTGTAGCAGCTGAGGTGATAGTGATACCACGCTCTTGTTCCTGAGCCATCCAGTCCATTGTGGCTGCACCATCGTGTACCTCACCGATCTTGTGAGTCTTACCTGTGTAGTACAGGATACGCTCCGATGTGGTTGTCTTACCAGCATCGATATGCGCCATAATACCGATGTTACGAGTCAAATGTAAATCGCGAGTTGCCATTTTCTTTCTACCTTATTTATATATGTGAATAAATTAGAATCTGAAGTGTGCAAAAGCGCGGTTAGCTTCAGCCATACGGTGCATATCTTCCTTACGTTTGAAAGCACCACCTTGGTTATTGAAAGCGTCCATAATCTCAGCAGCCAACTTATCTGCCATGCTCTTACCACCACGTTTGCGTGCGAAGATAATCATATTCTTCATTGCCACACTCATCTTACGGTCAGGGCGAATCTCAGTAGGAACCTGGAATGTAGCGCCACCGATACGACGGCTCTTCACCTCTACTTGAGGAGTGATGTTATCCAAGGCCTGCTTCCAGATTTCGAGAGGAGACTTCTCCTCGCTCTTCATCTTGGAACCAACCAATTCAAGTGCTGCATAGAAAATTTCGAACGACGCGTTCTTCTTACCGTCGTACATCAAGTGATTAACAAACTTAGTTACCTTCTGATCGTTGAACTTTGGATCTGGAAGGATCACACGCTTCTTTGGTTTTGCTTTTCTCATTTTATTATTTAAACTTATATTCTGCGGAGGCTGTCTTCTTCTGTTCTTCAATACCAACGCTTCGGTATTTACTCAACCTGGATTTCATTCTCCAGCAAAACGTTAATTGTTTTTAGTTTGATAGCTTGACCATCAGCCTTCTCCGACTTTTCGTCAAGCATCGGGGTGATTACTAGGGGTTTTGAGGGAAGCGAGTGGGAAAGCAAGTTCTTTTACTTTACTCACCCATTCACTTCTTGGTGCGTCAATTACTTCTTAGCCTTTGGACGCTTAGCTCCATACTTAGAACGACGCTGTGTACGGTTAGCTACACCTGCGGTATCCAAAGTACCACGAACGATGTGATAACGTACACCTGGGAGGTCTTTTACACGACCGCCACGAACCAACACGATACTGTGCTCCTGCAAGTTGTGACCTTCTCCAGGGATGTAAGAGTTAACCTCTTTCTGGTTTGTCAAACGTACACGGGCAACTTTACGCATTGCTGAATTAGGCTTTTTAGGTGTAGTAGTGTATACACGAACACATACTCCACGACGCTGAGGACAATTGTCCAAGGCGGGAGACTTGCTCTTGTCTACAATCACCTTTCTGCCTTTTCTTACCAATTGTGAAATAGTAGGCATAATTTTACTTTTTAATATTTATATTTATTTTGTTTATTTTCAACCTATTACAAAACTCAGAATCCTCATTGATAAAACTCTGAGTTACTTCCTCGTTTCGGGCTGCAAAGGTAAGAAGATTTTGGAAAATAACCTAATTATATAGAAATGAAAAAAGCTATACCTTATTTGAATTAATAAAGTATAGCAGTTGTTTGCATATTTTAACAGAATATCAGTACTCTGATAGGCTGAAAGAATTGCTTTTGTAAATCTTTAAGAGACGATTTGATCTCTTAATTGACTAGATTGAGGATTACGCCTCACCTTTAGGAGCTGTGAAAGGAGCTGCAGTGCTAGGCTGCTGAGGTAGTTCGATCTTGCCAAACTCACGTTCGTAACGTACGATGTTTTCGTTGAGAGCTGCCAAGAGACGCTTTGCGTGTTCAGGTGCGAGGAGCACGCGGCTTGCTACAGTAGCTTTAGCCATTCCAGGAAGGATAGTAGCGAGGTCAACGACAAATTCTGTCTTGCTGTGAGAGATGATTGCGAAGTTAGAATAAACGCCTTTAGCTACTTCTGGATTCAGATCGATTTGGAGCTGCTGCTCCTGAGGATTGTTTTCGTTTGCCATTTTGAATTAAATTTTTATGTTTTATATGTTATTTATTGCAAAGATAAGGCATTTGGATCAAATAGCCAAAGTTTTGTCAGTAATTGTTAGCCATTGTAATGGGATTGTTAAGCACAATTGTGAGGGTAATGGTTTAGGGAAGGTTTGTATCATTTTCATATTCAAAGGTTTCAGCATCAGCGAGCGCAATGAGACATAAAGAGACAAAAAAGGTATTTCTTCAGTCGTATAGCCCACAATGCTTCTTCAGAAATAAAGTAAAATCTGCTCGACTAGAATTCCAAAGTCCATCAATATCAATTTACAGATCCGGCTTGAAAAGAGAAACGAGACCCAAGTTCACACGCCTGTGCTTGAGTCTCGTCAAAGATTGTTGGGAATCCGCTCTATGTATAAAGAGAGTTATTCGTTGTATAAAGAGAGTTATTCATTCATAGTTCTTATAGGAACAATCATTATTTCTTATTTGCCGAATTAGACAAGCCACCCACCACATCATTGTTATTGATGGACTTATCCACTTGCTTTACGCTTGCCTTAATTCGTCCAAGACGAATACTTGCGGTGATGCGTACGCTCTTAGCATAATAAGTGCTTCTATTATATCCGGTGTAATCGCCTTGTACTGTATAGCTCGTTGTCGGTCTGCCATGAGGCCCAATAACATTCATAGCTGACAAGCCGATTGTCAATCTATCGTCTTTCAAGAACGAGCGTTGTAGAGACATCATATAATAATAGCTTTTTCCGCCAACGAAAAGGGGGCTACCCACACTGTGTCCAAGCGTTGTTCCGGCATCAGCACCAAGCTTGAGTTTCCAAAAGAGGTCCTGAGAGAAATCAAACGAAGCCCATCCCTGCCATTTGCCGAGTGATAACTGCGCTGGGAGATCACGGAAGATAATCTTAGTACCAGAGAGATTGACCGATAGCTGACCACCCTTCCATGGCTTCACTTGTGCCCAAGCCCAAGCACCAAAGGCCTTATATCGCATGTAGTCGCAATACGTACTCACTTGCTTATTGTCCTTTAAGAACGAGTAACTGGTGATAGAATTATTGCACATGTTGAAGAATGGACCACATTCAAAGGTAAAGTTGGTTGTGACATAAGCATAATCTAAGGAGAACTGGTAATTTCTTGACGAGTTCAGATCAGGATTACCATAGCTTATGGAGCTTACATTCTCGGTCACGGCAGGATTCAGATAGGATATACCGGGGCGATTGATATTGGTTGAGAAACTGAATTTCAGCGAATTGATATCATCGAAGGCATAGCGTAGGGAAGCCGAAGGCACGAGATCGCGCAGATGCTTCTTGAAGTTATCATCACTCTTGAATGGATATTTGGCATTGATATAGGTATACTCGTAACGGACACCAGCTCTAGCCGACATCTTTCCTAGCGATAGGATACCCTCAGTGTAAGCCGCGAAGACCTGTGTAAGATGATCAAACTTTGTATGCTGGTTCATATCTTCAGCACCATCATATTGACGCACCACATCACTCTTATTGCTTCGGTTGATGTATTTGGCACCAATTTCCCATTTGAATGCCTTTCCAAAAGGCCGAACATAGTCCACTTGTGCCGTTTGCTCCAAGAATTTTTCTGTATTATAGTTTTGTATTCCATTGTAGCTCACCGGCATGTTCACCATATTCTGATACACAGAAGTTTCGCTTTGCACACTACGGGTGGTCGACATCATATATGAAGCCGTGAACACCTCGCCGTCAAGATGCGTCTTATGCTGATAATCAAATCGTCCATTGAAGTTGTAGTAGTTGTACTTTGGGTAATCGAATAGATTATCATACTTATATAACAGCGTCCCTGAGGCATCATAAGCACCAGCCTTAGCCCATGCCTGTCCATTCAATCCCACATTATAATAATAGCCGCCAAAGGAAACCGTAGCAAGATTGAGCGAATCGATATCGTAGCTTGCATTGATATTTCCATAATGCACATTGATTTTGGAATCACTCGCATAGGCATCTGTCATACGCTGTCCATTGGTCTTGTAGACCGTTTCCGACTCACCCGCCTGATCCTGCTTAGATAGCTGATAGCCATAATTGAGCGACAGCACCAGCTTGCCTAGCTGTGCAGAGACATACGCACCTTCACCGGTTTCGCCTTTAAGCGCATTGACATTAGTATAAAGCTGCGCCATCACACCACCAAACCGGGTATTAGATTGCATCACGATGTTCAGGATATACTGCGTCCCCTCAGCATCTTCTTTGGCGCCAGGGTCGGTGATTACCTCAATCTTCTTGATGGTATTAGCAGGTATTGCCTTAAGGATATCCTTTAACGTGCTTCCTTGGAACGAAGGATCGGGGTGACCATTGCGATACACCTTATAGCTACTAGATCCTTTGATCTTCACATTCTCCTGCGCGTCAACGCTGACCATAGGCACCTTACGCAGAATCTCTAGTACGTTCTTGGTTTTCGCCTCCTCGTCGTGCTCAACGTCATAGGTAGTCTTATCTATGTCCATCTTGACGAGCTTACGTTGCGCAGTGACCGTAACTTCTCCCAATTCATAGTCGTTTCCCATAAAGAGCGAATCCACATCGGCAGAATCGGTAGGCAGCGTAAGGGATGTTTGTGCCCAAGCTGGTGTGGCCATTGCTGCCATTACAAGTCCTGACAGGAGCTTTTTAATTGTTTTCATATCATGTAAATGTTGTAAGTAATCTATAGTTTATACGTTATCGGGGGATGTTTGTGACATCGTTTCCCACTTTTTTATGATTTCGTCGATACCGATGTCCAGCAACCGCATTTGTCTGAACATCTCTGGCAGCACATCGTTCATAAAGACGTTGGTGCGTTGTTGTTTGATGCGATAGGCTCCGTCAGCAGAAGCAAAGTAGCCTAATCCTCTCTTATTATATATGATGCCATTCTGCGTAAGCAGATCATAGGCCTTCACCACGGTATTGGTATTGACCTGGAGCAGTGCGGCATACTCGCGCATGGAGGGGATTCGGTCATCGGCACGATACTTGCCCATGACGATCTCGTCACTGATGCGGTCAGCTATCTGCTCATAAATGGCTTTGTTGTTATCAAAGTTCATAATGAATCGTTATATATTCCTTATTATATGAGTTGACTTCACCGAGGAGAGGGTTCTCCTCACCAGCTTAGATCTGGAAGAATCGGTTGTTGATCACTTGTTGGCGGCGGTAGATAATGTATCCCAACCAATAGTTGAATAGTGTCAGTGCTACAAAGACACAAGGCAACATCACCTCCCAATTGACCTGTGGGATATACAGTTCATAGTCGGTACAGGTTTGCAAGAAGATGCCAAAACCAAAAAACACCATGTTGAAGAAGATACTTAGAATCACTATTACCAACATAGCCAAAGCCCAAGCGTTCTTTCTGAAGACCATTCCTCCTAGTAGGAAGAGCGAGTTTATCCATAGCGTCACACAGATACTCATGCCACAAGCGCTTGCTCCGTATTCATTTAGTATCTGATACAATCCTTTCAGTATGCTAGCATGCGCCCCATGTAGAACCACGATTGATAGCAACTGCTGCAACAAGTCGGCTATCACAAGGGATGCCGCAGTCATCAAGAACAGTCCTACGGTGACAAAGAGCACACGTGTCACATATTTCTCCAGCATCGTTCCTGGTAGCATAAACTCGCTGATGCGTGGTTGCTTCGTCTTCATATCCCTCATGATGGACGATGCTGGAATGGTAAGAATGGCACTTAATGCGAAGAGGTAAGTACCGGTAATTCCCCAAAACATATCCTGCAGATCACCCGAGGTGATATCGTTCCCTATCTGAAATGGCACCACCAAGAGCGAGATGAAAACGAAACAGGTACAGAGACCTAACATTGTAAATAACGCTTTGCGCTTCTTGAGAAAGAGCTGACGTCTCATCACTTTCTGAAAACGTCCCATATCGAATATACTTGTAGTCATTGTTTTGATCCTCCTATTATTTTTTTGGTTTCACTTGGGTGGTTTGATTGTTAATATCGGCATTGCCAGCAATTTCGCTTTGCACCTTTCCTGTTAGCGTACCTGTCAGCGTCACACTGGCATTACCAGCTGCGTTGACGTCCACTTTGCCAGCATGATCTAGCTTTATCTGCGCATCTGAGTTGCCAGCCAAGCTTACACGGGCATATTGAGCCACTGCCGCTGAGCGCAATTGGGCTGAGCTGTTGCCGCTGAGCTGCACCGTCAGACTGTCCGACTGCAAGTCATACATATCACAAGAAGCATTACCAAAGGCTACAAGCGTAAAGCGTGGCACCGTCATTTGGTCCATCATCTGCACCTCAGCATTACCTTCTACCTGACATCCATCGAGCTTCGGCACTGTTACTTCGATGGTCACCGAATTACTCATACCTGAGAAAATAGTGCCTTTCCTGCTGTCCCATGTTGAAGATTGGTTTACCAAGAGGCATCCATCCTCCACGCTGACCTTCACCTGCTTTAGGTCGGCTTCATAACCGGACACCTTCACTGCCGCGGTGGGACCCGCATGGCACACCACAACGGCGTTACCGGACGCCTTTATACTATGAAAATCGGTTACCTTGAGGTTCTTACTCACTTGCTTACCTTTGTCTTCCTGCTTACGGATACATGATGTCATGGAGCACATCAAGACCATGCATAGCATGATGGATAGCAAACCGAAATATCTTTTTTGTCTTTTCATGTTCTCTCCTCCTTATTTTAGTTTACCAAGAGTGACGGCATTAAACAATAGTTCGAGGTTGATAGCAGTCTCTTGGTCACCTTTCTGTCGGTGCGCCATGGTGAGGTTGCCTTGCAAAGAAGGCTCTGCATAGATCACATCGTCCCCCATCTGACTAGGTTGGCGATAGGTGAAGGTATAATCGCGTGCAATCTGCTCGGTGGAAGCATTGAAGGCAAACTGCGAATGGTCTAGAATCAAGACGTGATCGAGGAGCTGCTCCACGTCATGCACCTGATGGGTAGACACGATCATCGTGGTATCATCGGGCAAGCATGTTGCCACCACCTTGCGGAAGAGCGCCTTTGATGGGATGTCCAGTCCGTTGGTGGGTTCATCCATCAACAACAGCGCGCACCCGGAAGCTACCGCAAAACTCATATACACCTTCTTCTTCTGTCCCATAGAAAGCTGGTTGAGCTTGACAGCGGTAGGCATCTCAAAGAGCTTGAGGCTTTCTTCCAGTCGTTCCATGCTGAAGCGAGGATAGAAGTCGGTATGTATCTTCACATAGTCGGCTAGCGATACCTGTGGCAGATCATACTCTTCGGGTACGATGTAGATATCTTGAAGCATATCGGGGTTGCGCTTCTTTGCTTCATAACCATCTACTAGCACCTCACCTTTGGCAGGTCTGAGCAGACCCGCAAGGAGATATAACAAGGTGCTTTTCCCCATTCCGTTCTTACCAAGCAGCCCATATATGCCGCTATGGTCAAGCGTCAGACTCAGTTGGTCGAACACTTTATGTTTTGTTCCGGGGTAACTGAACGTTAGATTCTTTACTTCTATCATAGTCGTCGATATTGATATGTTTAATACTTATTACATTCGTGTTACACTGTACTACTTTAATAGTACACTGCAAAGATATGTATTAAAGCCTTATCTTACAAGTTTTAGAGGCAAAAAAAGCCGAACCTGACATTATTTAACATTCGTTTAGTATTCTATGCTGTTCTTTTTAGATTTGATAACACACATATACGACTCACAACACGATGGTTGCGAGCCGTATATGGAAGCGTATCTGACAAGATGAAGGAAGCTATTGGGTGATGATCTGCCCGAAGAAATCCTTGCGGTGGAAGTCGGGACGTGGAATCGCAATGGGATTCCATGACAGGAAGTGGGGGCGCTGCAACTTATCACCACACTTATAGAAGTTGGCTCGGAACGTCTTACCATTCATAGAAGATATGTGGTGGCGGAAGAACGTGGTAAAGGGAACGACGAGGGCTAGCTGCCACTTTACATCGCCGATACGCTGCGAGAAGGGTTCACGTCCTAGCGAAGACCAACGCTTCACCTGTTGTAGCACTGACAGAGGAGCCACCTCGCGGCCTTCTCGCTCGGGTCCGCAAGCCACCAGGAGGGTACCAGCGGCATTACATTCGAGGTTATAGTAAAGGTCATCATCGGCTATCTGCGCAAAAAACTCGCAGCAGCTATCCTCCCACACATGTCCGCAGTCGTGCGGTGCAACGGCAGCAACGCTCCCCTCCTCCACTTGATAATGAATCAGGAAAGCATCTGCGGTATAAGCCAAGCGAAACTGCACCTTAGGCGCATAGGGATAATCTGCCTTCCAGTTGGCATTATCGATAGGTTGAAAGGGTACGCTAGCCTCATCGAGAAGAGCCGGAACGAGCTCAGCTTCAGCAGGCGTGGTGGCGAGTTGGGGTATGACGAGTTGTTTCATATTGTAGGCGTATTCTATAATTCCTATATATAATAAGGTGTAACGATTCGTTTAGAATAAGTTAGTCGGAGATCTTGAGCCATTTACCACGTACTAGATGGAAAAGGAAGATCAGTCCACGGAGGGTGAGCTCGGTTGCCATAGCAAACCATACACCTTCCAGTCCGTAGTGGGTAGCTAGCGCTGCTGCAAGGGTGAGGCGCACCAGCCACATCGTACCAAGGTTGATCAAGGACGGGCGAAGCGTATCCCCTGCCCCTACACATACGCTAAACGTGACGATAGCAGCGGCAAAGAAAGGCTCGGCAAAGGCTTCGATGCGCAGCACAGATGTACCTAGCTCACGGATTGCCTCCACGGGCGAAAGCATGCCGATCATCTCGGGTGCAAAGACATACATCAACGCACCCATCAATGCCATCACTATCATACCGCTCACTACGGATAGGCGGGCAAAGGAACGGCATAGTTCGCTTCTTTGTGCCCCCACACTTTGTCCCACCAAGGTGGTTGCAGCTTCTGCGATACCATATCCTGGCATATAACAAACGCTCTCTGCGGTGATGGCAAACGAGTGGGCAGCAATGGCTATCTTACCTAGCGGGGCTACAATCATCATCGATACTAGCTGGGCGCCGTTCATCAAGATATACTGCAGAGCCATGGGTGCACCTATCTTCAGGGCATACCACACATAGTTCCACACCCATACAAAGCGTGTGGTATCCAATCGCCAAGCCAAGATCTTACTGCGAAACACAGCATACCACACCAGAGGGATGGCACCACATAGGAAAGCGGCTGCCGTTCCGAGCGCTGCACCCTCTACACCCCAACCTGCTCCCCATATGGTGAAGCTCAATCCGAACCACGTCACGTGCCGTGTGGGGAAGATAAAGAAGAAATTGAACACCACATCTAGCACACACATCACCACCGAGATGGTACTGGGGTGGCGCACATCACCGCTTACCTTGAGCATGGCAGAGGAGAAAAACTGGAGAAGATAGATGGGGAAGGAAGCCGAGAAGATGAGAAAGTAGAGTGACGCATCATGACAGATATCCTCACTTCCACCCAACCAGTGTGGCAAAGGGAAGGCGAGGCTCATCGCTATAGCCATAATGACAAGCGAGAGCCCTATGCCGAAGATGTATCCGTGCTTCATCACGGAGCGTGCCTGGTCAAAGCGGTTGGCTCCGATGAAGTGGGCTGCCTGAACGGAGAAGCCCATAGAGATAGCGTTGCATAGCGAAGAGAAGATCCAGGTAGCTGGTTCAACAAGGCCGATGGCTGCCGAGGCCTCTGCACCAAGCGATCCCACCATTGACGCGTCGATATAAAACATCAGTACGGTGGTAATCTGAGCAAGGAACGAAGGCACACTGAGCTGCACCAGCAGGTTGAGTTTCTCACCCAATGGTAGCGTTTCGCCATTGCGTATCTTTGCAAGGAGCGTATCAGAGATGGTTTTGCTAAGCTTGAACATAACAAAAAAGGCTTTGCCTATCGGTCAGAGATATATCTCTACATCCACTGATCCATAGACAAAGCGAAAAGGTTATTTATACTTGTGTTCTTATTCTTAATGAAAATATCCCACAAGGCGTAGGTCGAAGATCAGATTAGAGAACCCAGGGATGCCCGATGTCTGATCGGTAGTGGTACCGTAACCTTGATTGTAAGGAATGTACACCACCCAGTGGTCACCAATGTGCATCTTCATTAGGGCTGTGGTGAATCCCTCCACACATCCGCTCACTGACAACACGGAGGGTTTGGCGGTAAGAGTACTGAACGTGCCGCTATACGACTGGTCAAAGATGTAACCATCGGTGTAGGTCTTTGATGGGATGTAACGACCCTGATAGTGTACCCGAACCGAGTCGGTGTAAAGCGGACAACCTGATCCCTTGCCTTGTTCCAGCACATGCACGATGATGTACTGCTTCTGATCAAAGGTGTGGGTGGTTCCCGTGGTGGGAGTCAGTCCGTCTATACCCCAGTTGGGGATGATCTTCCATGTGGTGTCGCCCTGCTGGATGAGCGTCTGCGTCTTCGAATAGAGGTTGCTCCAGTAGAGCTCATTCTTGTTTTGCCAATCGGCAAATTCTTGTTCCTCATCTTCGGTCTCCGAACATGACGCTAACGATAGGGTTGCCAGCAAGAGCAACAGATAGAATGATATTTTTTGCATATAAGAGATTTATTTTACATCTAGTTTCTTCAACAGAGAGGTGATGCTCACGCGGTCCTCAATGATGTTGCGAAGCTGATCCACAGATACACGTTTCTGATCCATGCTGTCGCGATAGCGTAGGGTGACGGTATTGTCCTCTAGGGTCTGTCCGTCTACGGTCACGCAGAATGGTGTACCGATGGCATCCTGGCGGCGATAGCGCTTACCGATGCTGTCCTTCGCTTCGATATGGGTATTGAAGTGGAACTTCAGTTCGTCTACGATCTCTTGTGCCTTCTCTGGCAGACCGTCCTTGTTGACCAATGGCAACACAGCACACTTCACAGGGGCCAATGGCTCTGGTAGCTTCAGTACCACGCGAGAGCTTCCGTTCTCAAGCTGTTCTTCGGTATAGCTGTGACACATCACACTCAGGAACATACGATCCACGCCGATTGAGGTCTCCACATCATACGGAGTGTAGCTCTCGTTACGGTCTGGGTCAAAGTATTTGATCGACTTGCCTGAGAACTTCTCATGCTGTGCGAGGTCATAATTGGTACGAGAGTGGATACCTTCCACTTCCTTGAAACCGAAAGGCATGTGGAACTCGATATCTGTAGCTGCGTTGGCATAGTGAGCCAGCTTCTCGTGGTCATGGAAGCGGTAGTTCTCATCACCCATACCAAGGGCCTTGTGCCAACTGAGGCGATAGTTCTTCCAATACTCGAACCATTTCATCTCCGTACCAGGCTGGCAGAAGAACTGCATCTCCATCTGCTCAAACTCACGCATACGGAACACGAACTGACGTGCCACAATCTCATTACGGAAAGCCTTACCAATCTGTGCGATACCGAAAGGAAGCTTCATACGACCTGTCTTCTGCACATTGAGGAAGTTGACAAAGATACCCTGTGCTGTCTCGGGACGTAGATAGATCTTACTGGTGGTCTCTGCCGTAGAACCCATCTCGGTAGAGAACATCAAGTTGAACTGGCGCACATCGGTCCAGTTCTTGGTGCCGCTGATAGGATCTACTATCTCCTCATCCACGATGATCTGCTTGAGGGCTTCGAGATCGGGGCCCTGCATTGCCTCTGTATAGCGTGCGTGAAGAGCGTCGCGCTTAGCTACGTTCTCTAGCACGCGAGGGTTGGTAGCACGAAACTGAGCCTCATCAAAGTTCTCCTTGAAGCGCTTAGCAGCCTTCTTTACCTCTTTGTCGATCTTCTCGTCATACTTTGCTATCTGATCCTCGATGAGCACATCAGCACGATAACGCTTCTTTGAGTCGCGGTTGTCAATCAATGGATCGTTGAACGCATCCACATGTCCGCTGGCTTTCCACACTGTAGGGTGCATGAAGATAGATGCATCTATACCTACGATGTTAGAGTGGAGAAGCACCATTGACTTCCACCAATATTCTTTGATATTGTTCTTAAGCTCTACACCGTTCTGACCATAGTCGTAAACGGCTCCGAGACCATCATAGATTTCTGAACTAGGAAAGACAAAGCCATATTCCTTACAGTGACTTACTATCTTCTTGAATACATCTTCTTGTGCCATGATTCTTTATTTACGTAAATTTGTATTTTGCAAAGTTACGTTTTTTTTCGCACTTGTCTACCAAAAAGGATGTGAAATCTTTATAATTAAACACCTATACCATTGATACATCGAGTCGAAACAAGAAGTTCCGTCTTAACAAAGGTTTCGGACGAGCACAAAGAATAAATTATTCTTCAAGGAAAAATAAATTATTCTTCAAGGAAAAACAATTTATTTTTCCATACCAAACCTACGCTTTCTGCTTATCAAATGACCATTGCTGGATATCAGCGGAGAGCCTTTGAGCAGACGGGAACGCACGATGCTATGGGCAATAGGAGCAAGAGAGGTGTGAAAAAACAAAAAATTGGCGAATTCAAAAATATTGCGTACCTTTGCATAATATAATGTAGGCGGATTCTATAAACTGCCTTTGATGGATTTTGGGATTTTAGTCGAGCAGATTTCACGAGCTTTCTGAAGGAGCATAGCAGGCTATGCCACTGAGGAAGAAAGATAAAGGTGCTGGACAAAAACAAAGAGAACACAAAGAGCGATCCGTCTAAAGTACAAATTGAATAGTGCGTGGAATGGACAGAACACGCCTATAATGAAAGTGCGGTAACGAAACTATGGACGACGATAAGACAATACAAGAACAAGACTCCCTATCTGATGACACCTTGAAGCCAACGGATGCAGATGCTAACAACAACGCTGACGACGATCTGCCTGTGGACAACCACAGCGACTATAAGCCCGTGGACCGCTTTGACGCCTCTGCCGTGCATCACCTTTCGGGGATGTACAAGAACTGGTTTCTAGACTATGCCAGCTACGTAATCCTAGAGCGTGCAGTCCCAAGCATTGATGATGGTCTGAAGCCGGTGCAGCGACGCATCCTCCACTCAATGAAGCGAATGGACGACGGACGCTACAACAAGGTGGCTAACATCGTGGGACACACCATGCAGTTTCACCCTCACGGTGACGCTTCTATTGGTGATGCCTTGGTGCAACTGGGTCAGAAGGAACTCTTGGTGGACACGCAGGGTAACTGGGGTAACATCCTCACCGGCGACCGCGCCGCTGCACCACGATATATCGAGGCCCGCCTATCTAAGTTTGCCTTGGAAACGGTGTTCAATCCTAAGACCACCGATTGGCAACTGTCTTATGATGGACGCAACAAGGAGCCTATCGCCCTACCGGTGAAGTATCCGTTGCTCCTTGCACAGGGCGCGGAGGGTATCGCTGTGGGCTTATCGTCTAAGATTCTACCACACAACTTCAATGAGATTTGTGACGCAGCAATCAGTTATCTAAGGGGCGAGGAGTTTCATCTCTACCCCGACTTCCCCACTGGCGGCAGCATTGACATATCCAAATATAACGACGGACAGCGTGGCGGAGCACTCAAGGTGAGAGCCAAGATAGAAAAACTCGACTCTAAGACGCTCGTCATTCGTGAGGTGCCGTTTACCAAGACCGCCGCACTGGTGGAGGAATCGATCACCAAGGCGGTAGAGAAAGGCAAACTCAAGATTCGCCGTGTGGATGATATGACGGCAGCACAGGTGGAGATTCATATCCATCTAGCACCCGGCACATCAAGCGACAAGACCATAGACGCGCTCTATGCGTTCACCGACTGTGAGATAAGTCTGTCGCCCAACTGCTGCGTGATCTGCGATAACAAGCCGCAGTTTCTTACCGTGAGTGATGTGCTGCGTTTCTCCGTTAACCGCACCAAGGGCCTGCTCAAGAAGGAGCTGGAGATCAGGAAGCACGAGCTGGAGGAGCAGTTGTTCTTTGCATCACTGGAACAGATCTTCATCGAGGAGCGCATCTATAAGGGGAAGCCTTTTGAGAACGCACGCAACAATGATGAGCTATGCGCATATATCGACGAGCGACTCACCCCCTTCTATCCCCAACTGATCAGAGAGGTGAGAAGAGAAGACCTCGAACGTCTGCTGGAAATCAAGATGCAACGCATCGCCAAGTTTTCTAAAGATAAGAATGAGGAGCTCATCGCACGTATCAACGCTGAGATCAAGAGCATCAACAAGGACCTGCGTGAGATGACTCGCGTCACCATCGAATGGTATGAGATGCTGAAAAACAAGTATGGCGTTGCACACCCTAGACGCACAGAGATACGCAGCTTTGACACCATCGTGGCTGCTAAGGTGGCCGAACGCAATGAGAAGCTATACATAGACCGCCAGCAAGGATTTGTGGGATATGGATTGAAGAAGGCCGAGTTTGTGGAAAACTGCTCGGACATCGACGACGTCATCATCTTCTATCGTACCGGAAAGTATAAGATTATCAAGATACAAGAGAAGGTGTTTGTGGGTAAGAACATCCTCCATGTGCAGATATTCAACAAGAAGAACGACAAGCGCTGTATCTATAACGTGGTGTATCGCGACGGACAACACGGCAGTTATTTTATCAAGAGATTTAACGTGACGAGCTGTACGCGCGACCGCGAATATGACCTCACACAAGGAACAGCCGGCTCAAGGGTGGTCTATTTCACCGCTAATCCTAATGGCGAGGCGGAGATTATCAAGATCACGCTGGATCCTAACCCGAAGAAGAAAAAGCAAAACATCTTCTTGGAGCGCGACTTCAGCGAGATTCTCATCAAGGGTAGAGCCTCTAAGGGTAACCTGCTCACCCGCGAGAGTGTACATCGCATCACGCTCAAGAGCCATGGCCACTCAACGCTGGGCGGCAGAAAGGTGTGGTTTGACCCTGATGTCAACCGTATCAACTATGAGGAGCACGGCAGGTTCCTAGGCGAGTTTAGCGACGATGACCGCATCTTGGTGGTGCTGACCAATGGCGACTTCTATATCACCAACTTTGATTCGAACAACCATTACGAGTCTAACATCCTACGGATAGAGAAGTGGGACGACCTGAAGGTATGGACGGCTATCGTGCTTGATGCTGACAATCAGGGGTACGCTTACCTCAAACGCTTCACGATGGATGCGAGCAAGCGACCACAGTCGTTCCTCGGTGAGAACGAGAAGAACCAACTGCTATGCTTGACCGACAAACCGCACGCACGGTTCACGGTGACCTACGGCGGCGAGGATGCTGATCATGGCAGCGAGGAGTTTGAGGCAGAGACCTTCGTTGGCGTCAAGGGATTTAAGGCTAAGGGTAAGCGTCTGACCACGCTCAAGATAGGAAAGGTGGACGAGATAGACACTCCCTATGACGAACCGGAAGAGGTTACGGCCGATGCTGAAGGCGATGCAGTAGACGGCGGCAACACCACTAACGGAGCTGAAAGTGCTGAGCTGCCTACAGAGGAGAAGGAAAACCTTGATCCTGATCGCGGCAAGAGCCAGCAACAGGTCATTGATGAAATCACAGGACAACTCAATCTCTTTGATAATGATATCGACTAATAGGTCATACGCTCACACTGAGCGCACCCATCGGATATTGGGTATCATGGTGTGCCTACTGCTAATGGCGTCGCAAGCCATGGCGCAGAAGCTCATCGAGCGCAATCTGATGCTCGGCATCAGTGGCATCAACCAACTGGAGACGTACCTCTCACCCGAGAAGTATCAAGGAACGGAGCTCCGATTTATCTCGCAAGTGACGAGGGAGACTCCCTTGGACGCCTCGCAACTCACAAAGGCGGGTATCAAAGATATAGACACAGAGCGTTGGAGCCGACAGATCACACACGATGCGCACATCGGGACGGCTCATAACAGGGCGGACAATGCCAACTTCCTATCAGGATTCTACCATTTCACGTACACTTGGCTCTACCGATTGGTGGACACGAAGGTGGGCAAGGGCGTGTTCCAACTGAAGGTGGGTCCGGCAGCAGATGGTATGGTTGGCGGTGTATATAGCACACGCAACGGCAACAACCCAGCCCAACTGCATCTGGGTGCTAACGCGGCAGCTGCCCTTACAGCCCAATACACATTCAAGGACGGCGACTCTCGATATGGCTGGCAGCGCTGTCTGCCGGTAAGAATCAGCTATGAGGCTTTGTTACCGGTGCTGGGCGTACAGTTCTCACCCAACTATGGGCAGTCATACTACGAGATATTCTCGCGTGGCAACTATGATCACAACGTGGTGTGCGCTACGCCTTTCAATGCACCTACGCTGCGGCAGATCGTCGCACTCGACTTTAACATCGGTTCGGGCGCACTGCGTCTAGGCTACATCGGTGAATGGAAACAATCAAAGTTTAATGATTTGAAGTTTCACGACTGGACCAATGGCTTTGTCATAGGATACACCAAACGATTCTCTATCACATCACACGCATTATGAAAAGAACGATTCTCTCACGTTACACCTTATATATAATAGGGGCGTGGATCTGCGCTTGCATGCTCACATCTTGCATTGATGAAGATCAGAAGAGCGATACGCCACAGGGAAACCTTGAAGCGCTATGGACAATCATGGATCAACACTATTGCTTCTTCGATGAGAAAGGAATCAATTGGGACTCTGTTCACACCGTATACGCTAAGCAGATGAATAGCAGCATGACCGATCAGCAACAGTTTGAGGTGATGGCTAATATGCTGAGCTCTCTGAAAGATGGGCATGTCAACCTCTATACCTCATTCAATGCGGGACGTTACTGGTCATGGAAAGAGGACTACCCCACCAACCTCAGTGACACCCTGCTGCGCCGATACCTCAAGACCGATTATCTCATCGCATCCGGAATGGACTATACGATTCTAGATGACAACATAGGATACCTTCGTTGTGAGACGTTCCAATATAGTATGTCGGCATCCAATCTAGACCAGATCATGCTATATCTCACGGGTTGTCGCGCCTTGATCATTGACATTCGTAGCAATGGTGGTGGCAACCTGACGAGCGCAGAGGAGCTAGCGGCACGCTTCACCAATAGCGAGGTGCTAGTGGGATATATGCGACACAAGAGCGGTAAGGGGCATAACGACTTCTCTGACCTGGAGGAGCAAACGCTGAAACCTGCCAAGGGCATACGCTGGCAGAAGCCCGTGGCTGTGCTGACCAACCGCGGTGTCTACTCGGCTGCGAATGAGTTTGCCAAGTATATGAAGGCTTTGCCTGGCGTGACGCTCATCGGCGACAAGACCGGAGGCGGTGCTGGGATGCCTTTCTCGGCTGAGCTACCTAATGGATGGGGCGTGAGATTCTCAGCATGCCCTATGTATGACAAGGACAAAGTGATCACTGAGTTTGGTATCGAACCCGATTATTACGTCTCACTCTCACAAGACGACTTCCTCAAAGGACGAGACACAATCATCGAGTTTGCCCGAAATCTGCTCATTAACGGCAAATAGTCGATAAAATAAGGGTGACTATCGGAGCGGAAAAACAAAATAAACGTTAATTAGCCGCATTGTTATACGTTTCCTAAAAAAATGTATTACCTTTGCATTCAGTAAGCGCCTGTGGCGAAATTGGTAGACGCGCTAGACTTAGGATCTAGTGTTTTACGACGTGTAGGTTCGAGTCCTATCAGGCGCACAAGTAGAAAGGAAGGTATTACATTGCACTTTTAGGATACAAAAAGTGACCATCCCAACATCGATTAGCATGATTAAACTGAACAAGTACCTATCTTTACTAGGTACATTTTTTTGTTTATGGTCAGTTTATGCGTATGGACAAACCAACGCGTTGTACTATAATCGCGTGGATCATCTGAGGTTTGGAGATCGCATTTCGATACGCACAAACTCAATAGACTGGCTTACGCTCACGCCAAACCTAGGATTAGAATTTACACTTGGAGACAAAAGTTGGAGCAAATGGACGCTCGGTGCATCTGCAAGGGTAAACTGGAAAACCACTTCTCATGTGCTTCCTTATAACGTGTACGACATCTATGCCGGACAGGTTGAGCTACGCAAGTATTGGCACGGAGCCAATCCTAGACGCGTGTTCTACTGGGGCGTATATGCTGGAGCTAATAAGTTTGACCTCAAGGTTGCAGCCACGGGCTACAAGGGTACTGCTTTCGTGGGCGGAGGAATGCTCGGCACCATCACCCAACTGTATGGATACCGCAACGGCGGAAGCCTAGATCTGGACTTAGGGGTACAGCTTGGGGTGGCTTTGGCAAAGTGGGACGAGTACCAACGTAAGCTGGTCAATGAACGATATGTCTATACCACCACTGCCGTAGGTTCGGGCTATAAGCCTACATTCAACCCGCTGATCTATGCGGCAGGTACGGATGTGCTGCACGTGTCATTGGTTTACCACTTCGGAACAAAGGTGGCTAACCGCTATAAGAAGCGCGAAGTGGTGGACGAAAGCTACAGATTGAAGTTGGCTAACGACGAATATCGCCGCGACTCATTACGCGCTGAGAAAGTGAAACAGAAGGAAGTGCGGTCGATAGAGAAACAACGCGAGCGCAATCTCAAGCAGCACGCAAAGGAGGAAAAGGCAAAACTCAAAGCACAACGCAAGGCAGAAAAGGCTAAAAAAGATTAGGCCTCAACGCAACAATGACTATATCCATCTCAAAAAGGTTATCACATCATATGAAAACGGCTCTCCACAAGACACTGATAGCACTGTGCGCTCTTTGCTTACAAAGCATGGTGGCACAAGCACAGGATATCGCCCTAAACACCGATATCACACAATGGGCCTTACAAACCTATAACCTCGGCGCCGAAATGACGGTGGGCAATCGTTCCACGGTGGCGCTGAATGCCTTTGTCAACGACAAACCTTACTGGCATAAGGATATGAAAATGATCGGTCTACAGCCCGAATATCGTTATTATTTCGGCGGTAGACCTATGTATCACCACTTCGTGGGTGTGGCAGCAGTGGCTACCGACTATAACATTACGTGGAAAAACAAAAACTACGATGGCTTTGCAGCTGGTGCAGGCATCACATTCGGGTATGTTGCAGCGCTTTCTAAGCGATGGAATATCGATGCGCATGCGGGCGTAGGACTGGTGGTTTACCACCACACAGAGACGCTTGAAGGTCATCCTATGCTAGAGACTGACATCCCCTCGTTTGCCGCTGACGGCTACACGGGATACACCATTCTGCCCACAAAGATTGGTATTACCATCTCTTATATCCTAAGATAAAGACGCAAAGGTCACACGTCTAGGCTCATCCTTAAGCCCTCTATATATTAATAAGGAAGGCAACACGATGTGATTTGGCTTTAGCAACAACAGCGTATCGTATTCAGCATACACTCAACCCATCATGAACACTATCATAAAGAGATATATCCTCGTTCTTATTATCGCCATAACGTGCAGCGCAACAGCTGTGGCGCAAGTGATGCACATATCGGGTAACGTCTACAAAACGATGAAATCGCTTGAAGATAACAAGACGAGTAAGAAGATGCCGCTATCCGTTCCGGTGTACGTATTTGACAATCGACAGCAAGCTAACAAGCAAGCGGCGGTGTTTAGGGAGAACAAGCAGAAGAACATGGGGGGCGTGGTGAACATCACTAGCAATGCGGTGGTTATCCCCGACTATGATGGTCACTTCGAAACGGATATCTCGGCTAATGGTTCGTTGATCGTTATCAACGAGGGTGAGATACGTCAAGTGAATATGACTTCGGCGCTGACATATGATATTGCGTTCTCGGGCACAACGGGAGGCATCCTGCTTGACAACACCACCGTGTACGGGAAACGCATGGGAGCCAACATTGTGGAGATGAAACCGATAGACGACGGACCTTACCTACATTGGGATGTGTCGGTCAGTTTGCCTGCTTGGTACACCAATAAGCATACGCGTCTCATCTTCCAACCTGTGGTCATCGACTGCCAAACGGAAGACACCATCCAGTATCTCGAACCTATCGTCTACGAGGGGAAGCAATATCACAACAATCAAGTGCGTCGGAAGAGTTACGACTATGACCGTCACGACTCGCTACACGCCTTCTTGATAACGGATGAGATGCTCGGGCACGATGCATTCAGCTTCAAATGGAAGACTACATACGTCAAGCCTGACCCTAACAAGAGCTATAAATGGGGTAGCACACTGCAACTAGAGGACTATACCAACGTCTTTTTTAGTGACGATAGCAAGAGCGGAACGTGTAACAGCAGACGCCCTTGGAAGCTCCTCGACGTATCTATGGCGATGAAGCCTATCACGCTCACGCCTCAATACTACGAACAACCACGCGCCCAACTGCGCCAGATTCCACGCGACTTGCGCCTCACGTTCGAGGTGGCAAAGGATGAACTGACTCCCGACTCGATGAATCAGTTTAACCTAAACCATCTCATCAAGGAGCTGAAATCGTACGGAAAGACGCTTATCAACTTCACCATTCAAGGCACAGCGTCGCCCGAAGGAAATGACCTCTTCAACGCTAAACTGGCTCAGAAACGTGCTGATAGGGCGTTGCGTCTCATCGGAAATCAGCTCAGTAGCGCCGGACTGGAGATAAAGGAGCCGCTGGTGTACACGTGGAGTGACGTGGCCGACTCACTGGAGGCTCGCTCGCTCAAGACTGAAGCGGCTCGCATGCGCGGTTTCATCGACGAGAACAATCGCAAAGCCATCATTGCGATGCGCGAGGAAGTGCCCCAAATCAACGAGATATTGCAGAATCTGCGTGTGATGCATTGCACTTACACCATCCGACAGAATAAGGTTCTCGACCCGGAAGAGGTGCTATGGACTTATTATAACGACCCCGACTATCGCGAAGGGGGCAAGAGTGTGTTCTCCAACGGCGACTATTACAACCTATTCTGTCAGATTAAGGACTCTGCCGAGCTACGTAAGCTCACCCTAAGGGCATGGAACGAGAACAAGGTTAGGCGCACGATGAAGTACAGTCCGTTTGCTGCCTACCTCGCTAACCGTATGGCTTGCTATGCCATCGAAGCCGATTCGGTTAACACCGAGATTCTTGCGCCCTTCATAGATATGGCCTCACGACTGGAAGCCGACCGACAAATCGACTTTGACAATGCCTACCGCTATCGGGTGAACCGCCGCGAGCTGGTGGCTAACCAAGCAATCATGTACTTTAAGCAGATGAAGCTTGGCGAGGCTAGTCACCTTGCTAACATGCTGCCGGACACGCCCGAGTATAGCGATATCAAGCATTTCACGGATCTGGAGACACTCTTCTTCAAAGCCAACAAGACTCCAGAAGAGCAGAAACGAGCCGGTGAAGCCTTGCAATATGTTCTCCAGTCATCAAAGGAAAACAACGCAATACTCTGCTTCGAGCTTGCTCCCGAACTAGGAAAGTCGTACGACGAGGTGGAGCCATTGGTGGATTCGCTGCCCGACAATGACGCCCGGAAGTGGTATATGAAAGGTGTAATCGAAGCTAACAAGCCCGAGGCAAGTGACGACGAGTTTATGGAGCTTGCTAAGAAGTTTGGTGTGGATGTGGCGCTACGTATGACCGACAACAGCAATCCGGCTTTCTTGGCTTATTTCCAACATAGTTTCGATCTCAAACCGGCATTCAAAGGCCATTACAACTGTGACGCAAACATCTCTGACGAGGTAAGAAAGAAATATCCATACGACGAAAAGAAAGCATCGGAATATCGTCAGAAGTTTACCGATCTGATGATTGCTGCAGGCAAGATTCAGCCAGAGGCGACAACGGACGAGATGTCAACTGACGACGCTTCAGCAGCGGACGCAGAACAAAACCAAGACGGTAACAACTAATCCATCAGCATTCAAGACACGTGAAACGACACTATAACATAACAATACCCCACTGCATGGCGGCTTTAAGTCTCCTTGCGATGTCTTGCTGGCCGCTTTCTAGCAATGCATCTGATATCGAAAGATCTGATGTCCACCACCCTATTGCCACAAGCGACACCATTGCTCAAGACCTAAGCGACCTAGAGCAACGATTGCTCCAAGCCGAATCTGAACCTTCAAAGCAAGATACTGCAATATACGGAGTGCGTCCACAACGCAACTTCAATGCCCTCGCCTACACGTTGGACAAGCGCCATCGATGGACAGGCGACACCTGGCGAGGTGGCAAACTTTGGCATCACACCTTCCTAGAGGTTGGCGGTGACGCTTACAGATACTATCAGCAACAGAATGATTACTTTATGTTCACCGGACTGCATCTAAGCCTTGGACGTGAACTAAGTAAGCTGAGCTCTCTTCGCATCAGCGCTAGCAGAAGCATCGGATACATCAGTGGCAGTGACGCAGTCAACTGGACGACAGCTCTAAGCATGGATTATATGTTCAGCTTCTCTAATTATCTGATGGGGTATCGACCCGAACGACCTCTCAACGTGTCAGGTTTCATCGGACTGGGATACCAATCGGGTAAGATGAAAAACCTCGAAAGGGCTGACTATACGACCGGTATGTTGGAGCAAGGAAGCACCATCAGCGCTCGCATGGGTATGCAATTCAAGTTCTATGCTGGCGCTCATGCTGCCTTGGCAATAGAGCCTTACCTTGCCTTAGGTGGCAATGCGATGAACCTCAACACCTCTGAGAACCTACGAAAGTTTGACCTTGCATATGGTGTAAGCCTTTCTTACATCTGGTATTTCTATAATAATCTATCACAAGAGCGCAATGGCGGCGAGTTCATGCGCCGCTTCCGCAAAGGCGAACGACTGTTCCGAGAAGATGGACAACGCTTGATGTGGCGCTATCCGTGGTTTGCCGAATATGGCATAGGTACGAGTTGGTTCAACCGCATGCAACTTCCGATGGGCAAAACCCTTGGTTACAGCATGAACGCAGCCGTGGGTCAGTGGCTCTCCTCGGCTCTCGGAATGCGCTTAGGGGTCAATGTGAGCAACGGATACTGGTCCCGCACCGCCTCATCGCTTGAGAACGTGGGTAAAGCAGGAGGATTCTTAGATGCTATGATCAACCCTCTGGGCTTCGGCAGACACTATAACTGGGATTCACCGGTAGGGTTTAACATCTTCGCAGGTTACGAAATAGGCAAGATTATGCGCACCAACAAGAACCACGAAAGCAAGATCAAAGGCACATATTACGGCTATCGACTTGGAACACAGCTTTGGGCGCGTCTCAGTAGTGACCTCCGACTGACTATTGAGCCTACATTCACGCTCATGCAACAGATCACTGACGATACCCACTCACGTGAACGATTGGGCCAAACAGACCTTAAAATCGGTTTATCGATGCTCTATCGCGACCGTGCGCACCGCAACTGGGATACCACACGACGTGAGCAAGACCTTCCGGGCAGCGGTTTCTTTGCCGGAATAGGCGCTGGATGGAACACCACAGTGAACCGTTACCACTTCACGGGCAATGGTCGCGGACTCGTCTTGGGCGGTACGGCGTTCCTAGGGTATAAGTTTGACGACTACAACGCAGTGAAACTGATGGGCGAATATGTCACCAATCCAGTTTGGAACCCTAGCAATCATGGTGAACTAACGAAGTACACATATAAAAATAAGCTTCTTTCGGTAGACTATCAGCTCAACTTGCTCAACCTCATGTCGGGTTATAACCCTCGTCGCCATTGGAATATCTACCTCTATGCGGGCCCCACCTACGCCTCAAGCAAGGAAGCCAAGGACCTTGGAGCTAACTTCGGAGGTATGATTTCGTATCGTGTTGCACCTTATCTTCAACTTTATTATAGTCATACGCTATACTGGTTGTCACCCAATCATTATAATACCTATCAGATATACAACTCAGCTGGATCGGTGATTAACACGCTCAACGTGGGTCTGATCTACAATCTGAACGGGTTTATGCGCACCATTCACAACCTGCCGTGGCGCTATAACGATCCAGAAGGGCGTCGGCCGTGGTTCGTGGATTACGGATACGGCTACGGGATGTTCCCTGGTATGCCCACGAAAGCTTCTGACACATGGGGAACAAACCTCCAAGTGTCACTGGGTTATTGGATTTCGTCATTCCTTGGCGCCCGTATCGGCTTGAACACAGCCAAAGGTGCTGGCTTCATCACACAGGCTTCAGACGACAAACGTGACCATGACTTAAAGGATTTTACGGGATATGCCGCTATCACCGCTGACCTTTTTATCAATCCTTTCGGCTTCAAGAAAGGTTACAACTGGGATGCTCCGGTGGGCCTAAACCTCATAATGGGTGTTCAACAAGGCTTAATGCAAACCTATGCGAGCTATAGCACACCCCACTCAAGGCATTTCAATGGTTTCCGTTTAGGCACGCAGCTATGGGCACGGTTGGCGCACAACCTCCGATTCACAGTGGAACCGCTCTTCAGTACGATTCATAATCAGAAACAGATGTACATCTCTGAGGACAAGACACAGCTGGCATACGAACCCCAAAGTGGCTATACGACCTTCGATCCGGGCAACTATTTCTCCGTCAAAGCAGGTCTGACCGTTCTCTTTGGAGGCGAACAGAAACCACAACAAGCCTCAGCAAGCGCACCAAAAGCCGACTACAAAGGATGGTTTGCAGGCTTAGGCGCAGGATGGAACTTCCTCTTTGACAAGCATTTCTATCGTGGCAACGGAGCTTATATGAATATTCTTGCCATGGGAGGATACCGTTGGAATGTGTTCAGTAGCGTTCGCGCCAATGCCGAATGGCTCTCAAACGGCATCGTAGAGGGCGACCAAAGTCTTAACGCCACAGCCTTTTCAAAGACTCGCTACAACGTTTTGCTTGGCTCAATCGACTACCAGCTCAACCTGCTTCGCTTCCTCTGCGGATACGTTCCTAGCCGAAAGTGGGACGTAGATCTCTTTGCGGGTCCGGCTGCAGGACTTCGTTTAACCAATCGCGGAGACAATTGGCTGAACAGCATCGGCGTTAATGGGGGTATGACTGCGCGTGTGGCGCTATCTGATAAGCTCTCCGCGTTCTACAATCACAACGTGTACATGATGGCAGGGCTAACTGGTCAGCGTCTCTTCCCTACCCTTCACACCTCTCATGCGCTCACGATTATCAACACATTCAACCTCGGTCTGATGTACCGCTTCTAACCAATGCGGTGCCTCTAAGCACAAACCACCAAACGTCCTAGTATAATCCGCAGGACGAAACATACCGCAAGGATACAACAAAACTAAGACCTTTTTAATCGAGTAAACTCGCATCAGAATATTGCAAGAACGGAGTTCGGACATCATTCGAACTCCGTTCTTTTTCTTTATACCCCTAAGCGACCTCTTCATCAGCCCACAGCGGTCTGACGCAGAGCATCAACCATCTCGACACAAAGCCCTAATGACATTCTTACAAGACCTTTGTGCAATTTCAGAATGGAGAAAAGCCCACTCCTATAAAAGATTTTCAGACAATGCGAACATTTTCTGCGACAAAACAACACTTTAATAGAAATGTTTTTATATCTTTGCGATGATATTAATAAACAGACCTCAACATAATCCCAAACCCGGACCCTCTCTCCCCAAATGATCCTTTTATGTCCACCATTCATATACGAGACACCAAGCCGTCTCAGCCATCAGGCCAATGAATAGGCTGTGCATTCGATAAGAATATCAGCCAGTACCCTCACCTAGACATCGCCTAAACAACAATATATAACACAATCCTTTACTTCCGTTATCACGCTATTGATAGCAGATTAAAGAAAAAGAAAGAAACAATACCAAACTTATATCTATTCATCTAAATCACATTAATTATGAAAGAACTCAACTTCAAGAAGAGCCTCTTGGCAGTAGCAGCCATTGCAATGAGCCTCACCGCATCAGCACGGAGCACTACCTACATCGACGGAGGTGACTTAAACAATCTATCCAACACATCTGAGGTAAACGAAGATGATACCGAAACTACTGAGCCCATTGTCTTGATGAAGGACAACGTGGCCGATGGTACAGGTTTTATTCTCCGCCACGACATCGACTGGGAGAAGCAATACGTCAAGGCTGTTATTGATATAAGCACTTGCCAGCGCAGTGTTGAGGATATCTTCTCATTGGGTGCAACAGCCACTGATTGGTATAACAACATCCACGTATACAAAAAAGGCGACATGCTAACGTCTGTTTGGGATGGCAACGATGGTAATGGTGACAATAATACCGGCGAATATTCTGCACAAGATCAGGTGACCATCGTTGTCAATAAGGCCGATGGGCTCGTGGTAGACGGCACCGTGAGGATTGCAGCCGATCGTATGTCTAGCCTATACGACCTCACCGAGATTGCTATCGGAAGCGGCGAAGGAGACAACCAGCAGTCATACGCTATGTATGAAAGTATTGAGATTCGCGCCGTCGAAGTGCCAAACAGCATTGAGATATTGGACAACAATGCCAAGACTAGCTTCAATGTTTACAACATCAATGGCCAGTTGCTCCAGTCGGGCACTACTGATCTCAACGGATTACCTAACGGCATCTACATCGTTAACGGCAAGAAGGTGCTGAGATAGTTGTACGCTGACAGAACATTAGTAGATCTTTTTTGAAATGACTATGCAATAGAAATTTACCCAAATAGCATTGACAAGGGCTGACACTCCTCGCTGTGTGCCAGCCCTTTTGCTATTCTAGTGCTGCGTAACTCTGTTATTGATTGCATAGAAAGCCCGAAGTATAGATTGTGAATACTTCGGGCTTAATGTTTTTTGCTCTTTAGCGTCTTACCAAACAGCCAAATCTTATGTTCAGAAAAATTCTATCTTATCTACATGGATATCTCATAACGAGATAGATAGATTCTATTCGCTTACTTTCTTTTGAGCCTCGGCTTTGAGTTGTTTATACTCATCTAGCATCTTTGCGGCACGTTGGTGTGCAGCGATAGCGGCCTCGTTAGTAGCTTCCTCCTCAGGTGAAATGCGCATGGTTTGGGCTTTTGCTATCAGGTCCTTGACCACTTCACCACCGGCAATCAGTCCGGCTGTGGCTGGAACCCAAGCATTGGACGAAGGGATGGTGTGCCTATCGGTACACTTGCGCATATCCTTGTTGGGGCAGATGCAATGGAACCGACAAGAGATCTCGGGCTGGTCAATACTCTCGAGGGGTTCTTCCGGACTATAAACCACCTTGAGATGCTTGATATGCGTCTTGCGAAGTTTCTTCCTGATCACCTTTGCCAGTGGATCATTGATGGTCTTGAAGATATCCGTCACGGTGAAAGCGGTGGCGTCAAGCTTATAAGCGGCCCCCATGCAAGAGAGCAAGGGGATATTCATATCATGGCAACGATAGATCAGATCGAGCTTAGCAGTGACGGTATCAATGCAGTCCACAACGTAATCGTAGTGGGAAAAGTCAAACTGATCAGCGTTGCTAGGCAGATAGAACGTTTGGTATTTGCGCACGATGCAACGTGGATTGATATCATGAATACGTGCTTCGGCAATGTCCACCTTATGTTTTCCTACGGTAGAGAGTGTGGCTAGAATCTGCCGATTGACATTGGTCAGACACACACGGTCATCATCTACCACGTCGATAGCGCCCACGCCACTGCGTGCCAGCACCTCGACCACATATCCACCTACGCCTCCAACGCCAAAGACAGCCACCCTACTGCCCTTAAGCGTATCGATAGCAGGTTTGCCCAAGAGCAGTTGTGTTCTTGAAAATTGGTTTTGCATTTACTTGTTATCTATTTTTCTATAACCTATTTCTTTAGTCAGTGAGCGCTATTCGCTCCGGTTCTACCGTGATCAACCGCCGTTTGTAGAGATCACCCACGGCACGCTTAAAGACCTTTTTGCTCACATGGAAGGTACGCTTAATCTGTTCGGCATCACTCTTATCGCCTAGATGACACACCCCGCCATTATCTTGCAGATAGTGATAGAGCGTCTGTGCAAACTCGTCAGTCAGTCGCTGACCGGTGGGTTGCAGTGCACAATCGATCTTTCCATCCGGTCTAATATTAGAGATGTAGCCTTGCACCACATCACCCGTCTGCACAAAGTGGAACAACTGATTGGTGTAGATCAGACCAGCGTAGCGATTCTGAACGATGACCTTAAAGCCTAAATCGGTCTTTTGCCATACGAGTAGCTTCACTGCTTGCCCCTTGCGTAACGGCTTAAAGTCGTCAGGCAACTCCGTGGCGTCTTGCTCATCTGCTGTCTGAGCCTCTTGCGTAGCCACCTCCTTCGGTTTGCCATCCTCGGTATGCGTCTGCTGCCAGAGCTTTAGGTCGTCTTGATAGCTGCGCAGATAATGTTCGACCTTGGCCGAAGCCACGAGGCGATAGCTCTGCTCGTCATGATGCACATAGACAATGTACGCATTGCCCATCTCCATACGCTTTTTCTGCTCACGGAAGGGGCAGAAGAGGTCTTTGGTCACACCCCAACTGAGGAATGCACCATACTCATTGACCCACGTACACGCTAGGTGAGCAAAGTCGCCCACCACGCATAAGGGGGTCTCCGTGGTGGCAATGGGGCGTTCTTCTTGGTCTAGGTAGACAAAGGCACGCACCTCATCGCCTACCTTCGCACCTTCGGGAACATATTTTTGCGGCATCAATATCTCACCATCATCACCGCCGTCCAGATACAAACCGAACGTTTCTTCCTTGGTAAACGAATGGCTGTCGGGACGTTGTGCCTTGCGTATCACTCGCAGCGTGTTATAGTCGCCAATAGTTATCTTTGTCATCTAAGGATAGATTAGGGGTTAAGGGATAATGATTCGGCTTCGCCCTGTGAGAGGACGGCTTTGTTTTCATCACCTACGATGAGTCCGTCTTTGATATGAATGGTGCGATCGGTGATGCGTGCTAGCTCCTCATCGTGGGTCACAATGACGAAAGTCTGCCCAAACTGATCACGCAGATCAAAGAAGAGGCGATGCAGTTCGGCTTTGTTCTTTGAGTCAAGGCTACCCGAAGGCTCATCGGCTAGGATCACATCGGGCTGATTCATCAGTGCTCTAGCCACTGCCACACGTTGCTTCTCACCACCGGAGAGCTCGTTGGGCTTATGCTTGGCACGATCAGACAGCCCCATAAAGCGGAGCAACTCATTGGCGCGCTCACGTGCCACACTGGTCTTTACGCCTGCGATATAGGCTGGGATGAGGATATTCTCAATGGCCGTAAACTCGGGTAGGAGCTGGTGAAACTGGAACACAAAGCCGATATGCTTGTTCCTAAACTCGCTGAGCTTGCTCTGTGAGAGCTTACTCACCTCGGTGTTATCGATGGTGATGGTGCCGCTATCGGCCTTATCTAGCGTACCAATGATCTGGAGCAAGGTGGTCTTACCTGCTCCTGAGGGGCCCACGATGCTTGCCACTTCTCCTTTGGAGATATGCAGGTCTATGCCTTTGAGCACCTGTAGCTCACCGAAGTTTTTCGTTATACCTTTAATATCTATCATCTGCGTGTTTCTTACCCTTTTGTTTTGTTATTTCCTATACCCAACGTACGCCAAGCCCAGTGATGCAGCCACTTGCTGAAGATGTCATAAGCCGATCGTTCCTCGGTGTGCTGCGACTGCGCAAAGGTCATCGTATCTGTGCGGTCACCATACTGATCGGGGAAGATGATCATCAAGGTGCGTCCCTTAAAGTAGTTGTTGATCTCTTCGGGAAGGCGCTCCATGGCGTTCTTGTAAGAGATAGTGCCTTTACGGGCAGTGACTATCACAAAGAGATGATCCTCCTTGACGCTAGCAGCAAGGTCGGGCAGCTGGTTCCAATGAGCCATCTCCACGATTTCCATGCGCACGCTGGCATGTCGGTTATGTATATATTCGCTGATGAGCGAAAGTGATTCGTTACGCCCATGGAACACGATGCGACAACCCAGATTGTCCGCCATACGCGCCAATCGTTCTAGCCACTGATAGAAGCCTGGTTCATATTCGGCTCTAGAAGGCACTGCCACTTGTATCCGGCGTATCGTGTTGAGCGGTTGGTTGATACGTGCAATGATGATCTGCTGGCTCAATCCGTTGTACAGGCTCTGTGTAAACTCGCCCCAAAAGCCACGACTGATCTCATGGTGGAAGTGGAGTCCCATCACGATTTCAGATGCCTGAAACTCCTTAAAGGCATGCTTGATGCCGTTGGCTATATTGGCAGCAAAGCGCACCTGCGTGTGTAGGGTCACATCTGCCCCACTCGCCTCTTCCTGAAGATGCTCCAAGAGGCGATGACCTTCCTTCTGATGCTGCTCGGCATGGACATCGTCATAGACCACATTGAGTGCCACCATGTCGCTATGGCGCTTCTCGTTGCGCATCATGAGTGCCAGATTGAGCAGATTGTCGGCATATTCGGGGTATTTCACGGGCATCAGCACGCGCTCAATGGCGTTGGTTGGCGACGGAGATGCGGGTTCTTCTTTCTCCTTCAGACGGAGGCGCTGTGCCGACTGCTCAGTGACTATGGTGGATATGATACAGGTGATAAGGATCATGATGACCACCCCATTGAGCACGTCATCGCCAAAAAGGGGTTCGCCCGAAGGCTGCTTGAGCGCCATGCCCACCATCACGATAGCGATGGCACCGGCGGCATGAGCCGAGGTAAGACCGAAGACCAGCGTAGTGTCTAGACGTTTCATGCGGGTGATGAAGCCTGCTATGTATGCCGCCAAAGCCTTACCTAGCGTTCCGAAGACCACGATACATGCCACCACCCAAAGGATGTTGCCTCCATTGAAGAGCAATCGGATGTTTATAAGCATGCCCACACCTATCAGGAAGTAAGGGATGAAGAGGGCGTTACCCACAAACTCTAGGCGGTTCATCAGCGGTGATACCTTGGGGATATATCTATTGAGAATCAGACCTGCCACGAAAGCACCAAAGATACCTTCCAATCCTATCAGATCGGACATGGCTGAGGTGAAAAAGAGGATGCTTAGCACAAAGACAAACTGCATCACGGCGTCACTATATCGGCGCAGAAACCAGCGCGTCAATCGGGGTATGAAGAAGATGGCGCCTACGCAGAAAGCGGCAAACTTGGCGACGAAGAGCACCCAAAATAGCCATCCGCCTCCACCTTCGCGGCTATTCACTATCATGGCAAGGGTCACCAAGGCCAAGAAGAGCGAAATCATTGTGCCTCCGATACTTAGCGTCACACTGCGATGGCGCACCAGTCCGTATCGTCCCACGATGGGATAAGCCACAAGGGTGTTGGATGCCATAATACAGCTGAGCACCAATGAGCCCTTGACCGAATAGTGGAGAAGCCACACACCCATAAGATAGGTTAGCAAGAAGGGGACAAAGAACGTGAGCAATCCAAAGAGGGTCACACGCCCTCGATTCTTCTTCAGCCCATCGAGATCCATCTCTAGGCCTGCAAGGAACATGATATAATTGAGGCCTACAAAGCCAAAGAGCTCAAAGGATGCATCGCGTGCCAAGAGATCCAAACCATAAGGACCCACCAACACACCCGCAAGCACCATTCCGATGATATGTGGAATGCGCAAGCGTCCCATAATAATAGGAGAAAAAAGAATAATCAGCAGCACCGTAAGGAATATCAGTGCTGGACTTGTTATGGGAAAATATTGCGCAGATAGAAGCATAGACATAGCCTTATTCAACTGCAAAGTTAATAAAAAAAATCACTTCAATGCCGTGTGTAAGTAATATTTAGTAAATTTGCAAACAGAAAACAAACACATAAACAAGGACACAAAGAAAGATGAAAGTAGCTATTGTTGGCGCCAGCGGTGCCGTAGGACAAGAGTTCTTGCGTATCTTAGCCGAACGCAATTTCCCAATGGACGATTTGGTCCTCTTCGGTTCAACACGTAGTGCAGGGACTAAATATACCTTCAAGGGTAAAGAGTATGAGGTGAAACTGCTACAACACAATGACGATTTTAAGGATGTGGACATCGCATTCACTAGCGCAGGTGGTGGCACATCGGCTGAGTTTGCCGAGACTATCACCAAGTATGGCTGTGTGATGATTGACAATAGCAGCCAGTTTCGCATGGACAGCGACGTGCCATTGGTGGTTCCTGAGATCAATCCTGAAGATGCGCTCACCCATCCACGTGGTATCATTGCCAACCCCAACTGCACCACCATCATGATGGTAGTGGTGCTCAACCCCATCGAGAAGCTTTCCCACATCAAGCGCATACACATCGCTAGCTATCAGAGCGCTTCTGGAGCAGGCGCAGCTGCCATGCACGAGCTCGAGGTGCAGTATCGCGAGATGCTAGACGAGGGTCAGGTCAAGACTATCGAGAAGTTTCCACACCAGTTGGCTTACAACGTGATACCTCAGATAGACAAGATGACACCCAACGACTATACCAAAGAGGAAATGAAGATGTACAACGAGACACGCAAGATCATGCACTCGGATGTACGAACCAGCGCCACCTGCGTACGCGTAAGTTCGCTTCGTAGCCACTCAGAGAGCGTATGGTTTGAGACCGAACGTCCGCTGAGCGTAGAGGAGATTCGCAACGCACTGAAGGACGCACCCGGTGTGACGCTCGTTGACGATCCACAGAATTATGTCTACCCTATGCCGCTGGACAGCGCTGGCAAAGATGACGTCTTCGTAGGACGCATTCGCGAAGACCTGGCCAACGACAATGGTGCCACGCTATGGCTCACCGGCGACCAGATACGCAAGGGCGCAGCACTTAACGCCGTTCAGATAGGCGAATATCTCATCAGCGTGGGCCACTTCGACAAGTAACGCTGACGAGCTATCCGGCTCCATACAGGAAGCGGAAAATAGCATATTGATACAATAAAAGCAATAAGCCATCCTTCCATATCTGCCACTTGGCAAAGGAAGGATGGCTTTATTATATCCCCATAGGACGCCTATCATCAGCCGAGAGGTATCCTTTGAGAAGGAAAAACAAATTGATTTTGTAGAAAGAATAAATTGATTTCTTCAGAAAAATAATTTATTCTAGGGTACGATAGAGCCTACTGCGACTTGCAAAAGGGTTCATAGGATATTACCTTTGCAGCATCATTAGAATATCAAACACACCATAATCATTATTACGACGGAGACTATTCATTAACATTGATGGATTTTTTGATTTCAAGCCGAGCCGTTTTTACATCCTTTCAGAAGGTGCATAGCAGGTTATGCCACTAATGAAGGAGGGAAAAGATACCGGATAAAAGCAAAAAACACACAGTGAGCAATCCGTCTAAAGAGGACATATAACAATGCGTGGAATTCACAGGACACGCCTTAAAACATAACACTATGGCTATAAAAGTAAGACTGCAAGAAAGCAAATTCAGAGAAGAAAATCGTGCCAACAGATGGTATCTGCGCACCGTAAGTCAAGGAGAGGTAAGCACCGAGACGCTTGCCGAACACATCGAACGTGACACGTCCTTCACGCGAGGTGATGTGCGAGGGCTAATCTATGCCTTGGTGGACGAGATGCAACTACAGCTCCAACAAGGAAAAACGGTAGTGCTGGACGACTTCGGTAGGTTCTATCTTAGCGTGGAGAGTCACGCCAAGCAGTCACCTAAGGACTTCAATCTCAAAGAGAGCGTGAAGAACGTGAAGTGTAAGTTTGTCCCATCGGGCAATCTGAAGAACAAGCAACACCGCAAAATCGACCATTTCGGTAACGGTGTGGAGGTGCAGTGGTATGACGCTGAATAAAACATCGGAAGAAATAGAGGCCCCAAAAGGATATTTTCACTAACTTTGCACCAAACTAATACGTATCACAAACAACCCAAAATAATGAATCCAAACAGCAACACACACGACATAGAACAAGTGTTTCACGACGATCTGCATCGCTATCTGGTATCTATTAATAAGGTGGACGAGCGCTTCCCCGACGCACCTGACATCGAAGAACAATGGCAGAAGGTGGGCGAGGCTTATCTTCCGGACGCGATGAGGGAGTTTGCAAGCTACCCCACCGTCGCTCTAGGATGGATCATGTTTGTCGGAATGGCTATTGCCAAATATTGGGATGACGACTGGGAGCTATACAGCAAGGTGGCCAACCTTTACACTTACTTGCGTGACCGGATCGACTTTGACCACCTTGACGACTACGTTTGCCAACACGTGTTGCTGCAAGACGACGCACAGCACGCCGCTACGACCCGTTTGGTAGCCGAGTGTGCCTCTCGCACCTACAACAACATGCTGCATCAAGCTCTAGAGCCTGGTACACCCGAGACCTTCCGTGCCTTCGTTGCCGCCTTGCATCAGATGTATATCATGGGAGCCGCTATCGAACTGAATGCGCTTGGCTATCACATGACCAAGTTATAAAGGCGTATTAATGATCTATAAGGTGTTACACGCATATATCATATTGCTTTTTCGAAAAGTGAGCGTGTAACACCTTCAAGATAGCACGTGTAACCCCATTGAGCAAGACGTGTAACACCATGTGTAACACCTATACGTCTCATCCTTTCACTTTCCGTCCATTTTCGCCCCTTTTGAGGCTTTTCGCCATATTATAATTCTTCTGCAAAAGTCTCACAATAGTTATCTCAAAACATTGTTGAGTCTCTGTTATTCAACCGTATATATGCGAAAAGAGGACCTTACTTATCGTAAGATCCTCTTTTTTGATTGTGACTCCGGCGGGATTCAAACCCACAACCTCTTGATCCGTAGTCAAGTGCTCTATTCAGTTGAGCTACGGAGCCAATCAGCAACCATTGTTCTGAATTGCGAGTGCAAAGGTACAGCAAATTATTTAATCCACCAAATCTTTCAAGAAGTTTTTTCGATTTTTGTTGAAAAAAGTATGCTTGACACGTATTTTGAGGCCTTTCACCACCATCAGGAGGCTAAGCGGATATAAGAAGTATATCCTTTGTCAGTGTATGAAAGAACCATGTGATGCCTAGCTCTACTAGCGTTATAGCGCACAAGAGGGGCAGACACAAGAAATAATAACGAATGGCTATATGAGGTATTACTTTAATAAATTGCCCAATTATGGGCAAAAACAAATCCGCTGCCTTACTATAGTCATGTAGGGGCAACGGATCTGTGTATTGTAAGAAGGTGTCAGACCGAAGAATGACGCCTTCATAAGATTGCTTTTTAGAACTCTGCGTTCTTTGGCGTACGTGGGAAAGGTATCACATCACGGATATTCTGCATACCTGTCACGAAGAGGATGAGACGCTCAAAGCCTAAGCCGAATCCTGCATGAGGGCATGAACCATACTTACGCGTATCAAGGTACCAGCTATAAGTGCTCTCCTTCATACCTCGTGCCTCAATCTCTGCCACGAGCTTGTCAAGGCTTTCCTCACGCACAGAGCCACCAATGATCTCACCAATGCGTGGGAAGAGCACGTCAGTGCCTTGCATAGTCTTGCCATCGGGGTTCTTCTTCATATAGAAAGCTTTGATCTCGCTAGGATAATCGGTCATGATCACTGGGCGCTTGAAGTGTTCCTCTACAAGGAAGCGCTCATGTTCGCTGGCCAAATCCATTCCCCAACCTGTAACGGGGAACTCAAACTTATGTCCGTTACGTTCTGCCTCTTGAAGGATGTTGATACCTTCGGTATAGGGCAAGCGTACAAACTTCTCCTTCACCACTGACTCAAGGGTCTGCAACAAGGTCTTATCGATCATCTTGTTGAGGAACTCCAAGTCGTCATGGCAGTTGTCCAAAGCCCACTGTACACAATATTTGATGAAGTCTTCCTCTAGATCCATGAGCTCGGTCTGATCCATAAAGGCGACCTCAGGCTCAATCATCCAGAACTCAGCGAGGTGACGTGGCGTGTTGCTATTCTCTGCACGGAACGTAGGACCGAAGGTATAGATAGCACCGAGGGCTGTGGCACCAAGCTCACCTTCGAGCTGACCGCTCACGGTAAGGTTGGTCTTCTTTCCGAAGAAGTCGTGACTGTAGTCTACCTCGCCCGTCTTTGCCACACGATCAAGGTCGAGTGTGGTCACCTGGAACATATCACCAGCACCCTCGCAGTCGCTTGCTGTGGTGAGAGGGGTATGGAAATAATAGAAGCCATGGTCATGGAAATACTTATGTACGGCTATTGCCATGTTATGACGGATGCGGAACACAGCTCCGAAAGTGTTAGTACGAAGGCGCAGATGAGCGTACTTGCGCATATATTCGAAGCTCTGACCCTTCTTCTGCATAGGATAATCGTTGGGGCAGAGACCATAGATCTCAATCTCTTTGCAACTCACCTCAGAGGTCTGTCCTTTGCCTTGACTCTCTACGAGCGTACCCACAGCGCTGATACATGCACCTGTGGTAATGCTCTTCAGGGTATCGGCATCCATCGTGGTAGGATCGATGACCAACTGGATGTTCTTAATCGTAGAACCATCGTTGAGCGCGATGAAGTCAACGGCTTTGCTACTGCGATGGGAGCGAACCCATCCTTTCACGTTGATATCTGTTCCATAGTCGGTGCATTGAAGTGCATCAACCACTTTTGTTCTCTTCATAATGATATCTAATGATGTTGAATACGTTGTAATACTTTATTCGAAGGCACCCATGCGGAGCATGTCTACCTCTTGTTCTGTAAGGAATCGCCAGTCGCCACGACGCAGATTCTTCTTTGTAAGACCTGCAAACTGTACACGATCAAGCTTCACCACACGATAGCCTAGGCTTTCGAAGATACGGCGAACGATACGATTCTTACCGCTGTGGATCTCGATTCCCACTTGCTTCTCGTCTTTGGTGTCAGCATAAGAGATAGCATCTGCATGCACTTCGCCGTCTTCTAGCTCGATACCATCAGAGATCTGCTGGAGATCGTGAGCCGTAACGGGCTTATCAAGGAACACGTGATATACCTTCTTCTTAAGGAACTTAGGATGTGTAAGTTTGCTAGCAAGATCGCCATCATTGGTCAGAAGCAACACACCAGTAGTGTTACGGTCAAGTCGGCCTACTGGGTAGATACGCTCTGGGCAAACATTGCGTACAAGATCCATCACTGTCTTGCGCTGCTGTGGGTCGTCACTGGTGGTGACATAATCCTTTGGCTTGTTGAGCAACACATAGACTTTCTTTTCCAACTGTACAGGTTGATCGTTAAACTTAACCTCGTCTGTGCGTAGCACTTTGCTTCCGAGTTCGGTCACCACCTCTCCGTTGACAGTCACGTGACCTGCTTGGATGTGTTCATCAGCTTCACGGCGAGAGCATACTCCGGCATTAGCAAGAAACTTGTTCAAGCGCAATGGCTCGTTGGGATCGATGTTATCTTCCTTATATTCGATGCGTTTCTTGAGCGAATATTTAGCATTTGGATCATAGTCGGGTGTGCGTTTACGGAATCCGCCTTGGTTATAGCCACCACGTTGCTGACCATATCCGCCACGCTGCTGACCGTAACCACCACGCTGCTGACCATAGCCACCACGTTGCTGACCATATCCGCCACGGTTATAGCTATGATAACCGCCTTGCTGACGGGGCTGATAACCGCCCTGTTCGCCATCTTCGGCATTGTAACGAGGACGATAGCCGCCTTGCTGACGAGGCTGATAGCCGCCCTGTTCGCCGTCACCGGCATTGTAACGAGGACGATAGCCGCCTTGCTGACGAGGCTGATAACCGCCTTGTTCGCCGTCACCGGCATTGTAACGAGGACGATAGCCACCTTGCTGACGAGGCTGATAGCCACCCTGTTCGCCGTCACCGGCATTGTAACGAGGACGATAACCGCCTTGCTGACGAGGCTGATAGCCTTCTCTGCTCTGGTATCCGCCACGACTATTATATCTAGGGCGATACCCTGTGGTGCGTTGCTGCGCTCCTGAGCCTTGCTGCAATCCAGCACCAAAGCCTTCAGGACGGAATCCACCCTGATCGCTGCTGTTGCTACGATCTGAGCTATAAGCACGCTGTGTGTGGATGCGTGGACGCTGCGAACGACGTGGTGAGTAGTCGCTTTGATAGTCTTTGTTTGACTCCGCAGATGAGTAGCCCTCACGGCTATGCTCACTCTGCATACCTGTTAAATCCTGCTTGTTGTCTAATTCTTCTGTCATAATCTTTCAATGTCTAAAGTTAACACCTGGCCTCACGGCCATTTATAGTCTCGGTAATTTGTGATGAATGTTTTATTTGTTTGTATTTGTAGTTGTACTTATATATATCTTTGTTAGTTGGACGTTCATAGGCTAAACGCTAAAATCACATTCCGGTGTAGTTGTGTGGTGTGATAGCCATCAGTTCCGCTTTGACTTCATCACTTACATTGAGTGTGTTTACAAACTCATGTATCGTTTCAGCGGTCATCTGCTGATTGGTTCTGGTAAGTGCTTTGAGTGCTTCATAAGGATGCGGATAGGCTTCACGACGCAGAATGGTTTGGATAGCTTCTGCTACTACAGCCCAAGTGTTGTCCAAATCGGCACTGAGCTTCTCCTCGTTAAGGATGAGCTTGCGCAGTCCTTTGAGCGTACTCTGAATGGCGATGATACCGTGTGCCAATGGCATACCTACGTTACGAAGAACGGTAGAGTCGGTAAGGTCGCGCTGAAGACGACTGATAGGCAGTTTGCTAGCCAAGAACTGCAGATAGGCATTAGCTATTCCAAGGTTGCCTTCACTGTTCTCATAATCGATGGGGTTCACCTTATGAGGCATTGCGCTTGATCCCACCTCGCCTTTCTTGATCTTTTGCTTGAAATATTCCATGGAGATATACATCCAGAAGTCGCGATCAAGGTCGATAAGGATGGTGTTGATGCGGCGCAAAGCATCGAAGATAGATCCTAGATGGTCATAGTTGCTGATCTGTGTGGTCCACTGTTCGCGTTCCAAACCTAGCTTCTCGCTAACAAAACGATTGCCGAAGGCACGCCAATCATAGGATGGGTAGGCTACGTGATGTGCGTTGAAGTTACCCGTTGCACCGCCAAACTTTGCGGTGTACTTACATTGCTTGAGTGAAGCAAGTTGTTCATTGAGACGATAGACGTACACCATAATCTCCTTACCAAGGCGGGTTGGCGATGCTGGCTGACCATGAGTCTTAGCCAACATAGGTACATCTTTCCACTCATCGGCGTAAGTCTGCAATTGTGCAATGAGTTCTTCTACCTGTGGATAGTACACGTTCTCCATTGCTTCCTTAAGCATCAGAGGTGTGCTAGTGTTGTTAATATCTTGGGATGTGAGTCCGAAGTGGATAAACTCTTTGTAAGAATCCAATCCTCCTATGGCATCAAACTGCTCCTTGAGGAAGTATTCTACAGCCTTAACATCGTGGTTGGTCACCTTCTCGATGTCTTTCACGCGTGTAGCATCTTCTTCGGTGAAGTTGCGATAGATATCACGCAAACGCTCGAAAAGGTTGTGATCGAATGCTGCTAGCTGCGGTAAAGGTAGTTCCACAAGCGTGATGAAGTACTCCACTTCTACACGCACACGGTAACGGATCAATGCAAACTCAGAAAAATAATCGCCCAAGGCCTCTGTCTTACCTCTATAACGCCCATCTACGGGCGATATGGCTGTCAACGTATCAAGATTCATATTCTATAGAATTTTACCTTTGCAAAGGTAATATTTAATATTGAACGTACAACTACAAAATAGGGATTATTTTCGAAAAGGTTAGGTTAAAAACACAAAAATCCCCGCAACTCTCCGAAAAGAATCACGGGGAAACACCCCTAGTGGGCGTTGACGGATTCGAACCGCCGACCCTCTGCTTGTAAGGCAGATGCTCTAAACCAGCTGAGCTAAACGCCCTTGCTTTCCTTAAGCGAGTGCAAAGGTATTACATTATTTTGATTCCACCAAACATTTGAACAACTTTTTTCAAAAAAATATTTTCCTTTGGTACATTATACATCCTCCAATGCCGCCTATACACTGAACATCAGAGCATTAAAAAAAGCCCGACTCGTTTGAGAGCCAGGCTTTTATTATATCTAGATGATAGGATTATTCAGCAATCTGAACAGTAGCACGACGGTTGAAAGAGATAGGAGACAATGTGTCTACACCACCCTTACCAACGGTTGTAATCTTGCTTGAAGATACACCCATCTTCTGGATCTCGTTAGCAACGGTGTTTGCACGCTGCTCAGAGAGCCACTGGTTGTGCTTAGCTGAACCTGTTGCGCTATCTGCGTAACCTGTTACGAGGATGTTGCGATCGTTGTCCTGAGCAAACTTAGCAATAGCCTGAACGTTTACGAGGTCCTTCTTTGAAGCGATGTTAGTCTTGTCAAGGTTGAAGAATACAGATACAGGAGTGGTCACGAGGTCGTGAATTGCCTGGTTGGTATTCTCAACTGGCTTCTGGTTAGCCAAAGCGTCACGGAGACGAGCGTTCTCTGCTTCAGCGTCACGAAGCTTTGCGTTGAGAGCGTCGAGAGCTGCTTGGTGCTGTGCGTTGATAGCGTCTACATCAGGAACTGCGCTCCAAGTAGCCTTGCCGAGATTGTAAGTCAAACCTACTTCAGCATAGAGGTAGTTGTCGTGGCAATCCCAACCGCGGTTACCAACAGATGAAATATCTACACCGTCAGCATCACCTTCCTGACGATTCCATCCCACTTCAACGTTGATAGCAACCTTGCGGCTTACGTGAAACTCATTCAGCAAACCTACGCTGAGCTGCATACCATAGAGGTTATGAGTCATTGAGCGAGTCATACCTGCACCTGCGAATGGGATAAGATCCCATACACGGTTAGGATTGTAGCCAAGAAGCATGTTGCTTACATTGAAGAGAACGTGCTCATTCAATGTCCAGAACTTGTTACAAGTACTCTTGTTTCCTTCATAAACGGTCTTACCCCAAATACCCTGGAGCTTTGTACGAAGACCGATACCTGGTGTAAACCATTTACCAATAGCAACTGCTGCACCTGGGTTTGAACGGAACTTCTCGAATGGGCTTGTAGAGTTGTTAGAGCTATGCTCCTGACCAGAATACCATACGTTCCAGTTTGCACCAGCCTGAATAAACCAGTTGCTCCAGAAAGAGTTTGTGGCTACACTGTGCTGCAGAACGGGTGTCTCGTCCTGCGCAAAGCCGGTAAGAGACATACCAGCCAAAGCCAATACCATTAATAGCTTTTTCATAACTTTGTTTATTTAATAATCAAAAATTCATTTATACGCTCTAGCAAGGGCGTTCATATATTCTGCGCAAAGGTACGAATATTTTTCAAAGCGAGCCACATTATTTTTAAAAAACTGATTTATTCTTAAAAAAAAACTAATTTCGCACCCGCTTTGACACATTCATGTTCCAATCAAGCGAACATTTGCTCAATATCTTTCTGCGGGAGAATGGCAACAATGGTTTTTCCGTCAGGAGTATAGTTGACATTCTCACAGGCGAAGAGGTCGTTTACCAGCGTTTCCATCTCATCATTGTTAAGCACTTGGCCTTGCGGAATAGCCGCTTGACCTGCCATCGTGAGTGCCAAGGACTGATCCACCTTCTCCTTCAACGACATCTCTTGGCTATCTACATTGACCACCATCTGCTGAATGAGGTTAGGAACGTTTAGCCCTTCCAGTCCTGCAGGTATACCATTGACCACCCACGAATCATTTCCTGTGGTCTGAATATCAAATCCCAAGGCTTGAAGCTCAGGAAGAACAATCGGCAGCAGCGGACATTCGGCTGGTGCAAAGGTCACTGTTTCGGGGAAAAGCATCTTTTGCGTGACCGACTTCCGATTGGCTAGCATCGATAGATACCTTTCATATAATACGCGCACGTGCGCACGATGCTGATCAATCAGCATCAATCCCGACTTCATAGAAGTCATGATATAAGACCCCTTATATTGATAATGTGTAGGCGACTTATCTTCTATCTTATTCTCAACAGACGGAACTTGCAGGTCAATAGCCGATTGGAAGATATCCTGACTAGGTGTTATCGTCTGCTGTTCTTGCCCCAATCCTTCATAGAGCGTATCCCAATTCTGTGGCACACGAGGCTGGGAAGGTTGATGGGAGGGTGTTTCATTGAACGGATTATACTGAGTATTGATCTCCACTTGAGGTGCGGAAGTAAAGGGATCAGCATTAAAAAGCGGAATCTCGGGTTGTTGCTCCGAATCAAAATCGATTGCGGGAACACTGCTAAACATTCCTACAGCCTCTTTGACGGCAGCCATAAGCATCTGCCAGATGGCTTGTTCGTTTTCGAATTTTATCTCCGTCTTAGTGGGATGGATATTCACATCAATATCCTCGGGAGCTACTTCGAAATAGAGGAAGTAAGGTACTTGCGTTCCCACAGGTATCATTCGGTCAAAAGCGGTGAGCACTGCCTTATGAAAATAAGCGTGTTTCATGTATCTGCCGTTGACAAAGAAGTACTGCAAAGGTGTTTTTTTCTTGGCCGACTCGGGCTTACCGACAAATCCTTTCAGTTTGCAGAGCGTGGTATCAACGTCTACTGGCAAGAGATCCTTGTCGATTCGTTTGCCAAAGATGTCAATGATGCGCTTATGCAGATTGGCTTTTGGGAGGTCGAACACCTCGGTGTTGTTGCTATGAAGGGTAAAATGAATCTCGGGATAGACCAGCGCAATGCGTTCAAAAGCTGCCAAGATATTATTCAGTTCGGTAGCATTCGACTTCAGAAACTTCCTTCTTGCGGGCACATTATAGAAGAGATTCTCCACTAGGAAATTGGTTCCTTGTGGACAAGAGCACGGTTCTTGACCTTGAAATTTAGACCCAGCAATGGTCAGATGCGTACCCAGTTCGTCATCCTGCATACGTGTCTTGAGTTCAACCTGTGCCACCGCAGCTATCGAAGCCAACGCTTCGCCACGGAAGCCCATCGTGTGCAACGAGAACAAATCGTCCGCACGGCGAATCTTGGAAGTAGCATGGCGTTCGAAGGAAAGTCGTGCGTCTGTTTCAGACATACCCTTTCCGTCATCAATAACCTGTATGGCGGTGCGTCCCGAATCGGTTACTAGCACATGAATCGTTGACGCATTGGCATCAACGGCATTCTCAACAAGTTCCTTAATCACAGAGGCGGGGCGTTGAATCACCTCACCTGCAGCAATCTGATTGGCCACGCTATCGGGCAACAATTGGATAATATCTGACATAGATAAAGGTTTGACGATTTGATATTAAGCGGTTGACGATTTGATATAAGGGGTTTTATATTGCTTTGTTATAGATAACAATAGAGCCACACGAGTCCAAGGACCAACAAGACAGGCGCGATGAGATAAGCGATCCATGCCAATGGCACCTTATGACGTTTGGGCCGACTGAACGTGATAGGCTTATGCGCTGCTGCGTTCTGCCTCTTCTCGCGCCATTCCTTCCGCTCATCCACATAGATATACCTATGATGGAAGCCTCGCGGTTTGGGTTCTTTAAACCAGTTGCCTATCATCTCTTTCTAAGATTAAAGTATATGGATACGAATAGAAGGTCGATTGACATTCCCCACTCTATTCTGTCTGAATGCGCTGCCGTGGTGGCAAAGCTCGCATACGGTACATCAGTTTCTGATTATCAGCCTTAGACACACGTCTGAAGACATCATCCTTATCCACCGGACGAAGGTCAGCAAACCATGCGAAGTGAGGTAAGAACCGCTTATCTGCTGGTATCTGCGTCATAGGATAGAGCACACCGGTGGTCTTAGGCATCCAAATCTTTTCCAGGCGACGCTCCGGCGAGAGATACATCCGCATGGTATCCGTCTCGATATAGACCAGTCCGATCATCGTACTGTCCTTATCATCTATCGGATAATAGATTGCCAGCACGTTGCCCACGGCATCTCCGCGCCTGATCTTGCCTTCCTCGAAGACGCCATGCATCCATTTAGAAGACACTTGGTTATAATGTTCGTTGTCAGACATGAGCTCCACGGACATCGCATTACCATAAACGAAGGCTTCGCGGATAGTGGAATCGTTCATAAAGGCGCGAATCGAGTCACCAAGCAGTTGTCTGTTACCGTTCCAAAGGATTGGATCGTCATAGAGCGTAGCACACGAATCCTTGGTATTGGTAACCAACAGTCCGCAGATAGCTTGCACATCGGTGCGATAAGCACGCACATTGTCCACCCCATAGAGGTAACGATAGACCGAATCAGTGTTGACATTGTAAGCTCGCATACGCACCGTGTCAGCATGAACGTAGAGCGTATCCATTCCTTGAGAGAAGTCCTTGGCTAGTGGGCCCGGCTTACCGCCATATGCCAAAGCCGCTTCATCGGTGTAATAGCAGTGAGCAGCTTGGAAGGCGTTCTTGCTATGCTCATCGATATAGTCGACATTGCCATGCGCTTCACCATCGTGCGTCTTCTCATTATATATCAAGGTGTCACCCTTAATGGTGCGCTGGGTGCGCTTATCCACCACTACCACCTTACCATAGCCGCGCATATCGCCTTGATTGGCTTGATACACCACATGATCGCCAGTGATGGTGCGTTGGTTGAGATTGTCCACGATATCCACATTGCCATCACCCTGCATATAACCCGTGTTGCTATTGTAGCGCACATCTTGTCCTTTGATGATACGGCGGTTGGCTTTATCGTTGATGGTCACACCGCCATGACCTTCCGACTCACCCGTATGATTATTGAATGAAATATCCGTTCCATCGATGTCACGTGTGGGCGATGTGATGGTAGCGTGTCCTACGGTACGCGCCGAACCCGTTATCTGATTGAAGTAGCCCTCCGTGGTATGAATGGTACCGCCATCGCTCATCAGCAGCGTAGACGTTCCAGTGACATGCACGTCACCATTATCCATATTGCCATTGGCTGCTGGGGTGTGCACCTCGCGTATCTTGCCAGTGCGCGAGAGCATCACCACGTTGCCGTTGAAGTGAAAATCCTTGGTCTTGGTGTTATAATCGCCTTGGTCTGCCATGATGGTGTTAGCCCCAACGACGAGCGTACCGCGTCCACCAAAATAGTTGGCCACATCACTACGAAGATTATAATCAAGGCTATCACACTTGAGCATCTTTCCAGGCTGGCGCACCAATACGTCCTTACGGGCTCTGAGCATCTGCGCTGATCCATCATAGTAGGCACGATCGCAGTCGAGCGACACCCCATCGGGACGGCGCACACGCACCTGACCGAAGGCATCAAACTCGCCACGCTGCTCGTTAAGGTGAGCGCTATCGCAATTAAGGGTCATTCCGTTAACCCGAAACTTCACCTTGCCTTTGACCACCACCACATCAGGATTGGTCATCTGATGGTGAGAGAGCACGTCAGCATGATCTATATACACCTTAGTCTTCTGATCGGCCTTAGGCTTATTCTGTGCCCAAACGGCTTGCGAGGCAAAAAGTACAAATAGGCATAGAACCCATATCTGTAAGGTTCTATGCCCATAATGTATAGTTTGTTGTGTGCGTATGGCTTTCATCGTTTCCATCCCTCGTACTTAAACTTGCAGTCAGCGTATCGAGGATTCATCCTTACATAGGTTTGTTTCACTTTCTTTACCACCCAATCGTGTATCGCTTTCTCACGCGACTGTGCCAACACTATCTCCTTCATGTCTTGGAAGTCCTCAGTGATGGTAGCTCGGTGAGCATCCACGCGTGAGGTGAGCTTTACGATCAGACAGGTAGTTTTGCCACGTTGGGTCACCATCTTGAATGGTGCAGAGATCTCGCCTACCTTCATCGTGTCAACCACGGCTGCGATATCAGAAGGCAGGTCCTTCATATGGAAGCGCGAGGTGCGTGATGTCTCGGTAGTATTGACCAGCACACCATGATTGTTCTTGGTATCCTTATCATCTGAGAGATAAGAGGTGGCCTGTTCAAAGGTGAACTTATTAGCACGGATATCATTGGCAATAGAGTCGAGACGGAGCTTAGCGGCAGTGATAGCCTCATCAGACACCTTCGGCTTGAGGAGGATGTGACGGCAGTTGACCTTATCGCCACGACGATCAACGAGCTGGATGATATGATAGCCAAACTCTGATTCCACAATCTTTGACACCTTACTAGGATCAGTGAGATTGAATGCCACTGCCGCAAAAGCCTGATCCAGCATACCACGCCCCATATATCCCAGTTCGCCACCTTGACGTGCGCTTCCCGGATCTTCCGAATAGAGACGTGCTAAGGTAGAGAATGAGGTCTCTTTCTTATTGACACGCTCGGTGAACTCACGTAAACGGTTCTTCACACGGTTCACTTCCTCCACTTCGATCTTTGGATTTACGGTCAGGATCTGCACCTCCACCGTGGTAGGAATCTCGGGGATGCTATCCTTGGGGAGCTTGCGGAAATACTCGCGCACCTCAGAAGGTGACACGTCGATATCCTTCACAAGCGACTGCTGCATCTTCTGCACCAGTTGACGATCCTTATAATCGTCGTGCATATCTTGACGAATCTGTGTCAAGGTCTTGTGCTGATACTCCTCAAGCTTCTCCTTTGAGCCTCCAATCTGTGGAAGCGAGAGCCAATAGTTGATCTGTTGATCCACGCCTTGGTTGATCTCTGCCTCAGACACCTCGATACTATCCAGTGCTGCCTGATGCAAGAAGAGCTTCTGCACGGCAATCTGTTCAGGAATCAAACACTCAGAATCACCATCCCATTTCATTCCTTCGGCTTCACCTTGAAGCTTCATCACTTCCACATCCGACTTGAGAATAGGTTCGTCACCCACTACCCAAATCACCTCATCGACCACGCTCTGAGGGTTAACGGTCTGGGTGCTGTCCGCAGCGAGAGGCTTGGACATCGTCTGATGGGTATTGGCATTGAGTGCAGCCACACCGAGGGCTGAAGCCAAAAGTAGTATTCCTGTTTTGATTTGATTCTTTTTCATATACCTTATTATAATAGGCGATTGCCGTTAGAGAGCATGAATGCGTTGAAGGGGAGATTAGTGCTTATTGACCGTGGCTAGAACGTCGCGGTTTACCACCACCTTATACTTCTTACGCAAAGCCTTCACCCACTGTTCTTCCATCTGTGACTGATAGTCAGAGGTGACCTGTCCGCGCACGTCATTCATCTCCTCTGGCTGAGAGAGCTTCTTACCATAGGTTGCATCATAAGGATATCCCTTGGTCTCGGTAACGGTTACGTCAGCACCAAACTCGTTCTTATCGATCAGCTGGTTGTCACCTTGCTTGAAGATTCCTTTCTCCACACGGATACGAATCACACTATCATTGTTGAATGTAGAGCGCAGTTTCTCGCCCCATTCAGTGAAGGGCACACCTTTGACGCAGTTGCGTACAGCCTCAATATCGTTCTTATCCTTCACATGATAAGCGATACCTTTGAAGCGAGGAGCGTCCCACTTATATTCCTTACGATGCTTCTTGAAGTAAGCAGCGAGGGCTGCCTCATCCTTAGAAGCCTTGTTCCATACCTCACGATTGCTGATTTCAAAGAGCAACAATCCGTCGTGATACTCACGTACAAGGTTGGTCAGGTCGGGATCGTTAGCTTCAAGCTCAACCAGTTTCTTATCAAGGATCTCATCTTTGGTCACGTTGCCCGCCTTAGCTAGGCTATCAAGCTTCTCATTGATGATCTTCTCTCTGAATCCGCGCATCTCGATAAACTTATGGATATCGTTCTTCAGCGAGTCATAAGGGTAGAAGTTTTGCTTACCGAGCAACTTGATGATGTGATAACCGAATGACGACTTCACGGGTTCGCTAACCTCACCCACGCTCAAACTGTACGCTTTGTTTTCAAACTCCTTTACGGTCTGACCGCGTGTGATCCATGGCAGCTCACCGCCATTGCTTGCTGAACCTTTGTCACCAGAGAATTTCTTTGCCAACTCACCAAAGTCGGCGCCCTTCTTGATGGCCTTATAGATAGAGTCGGCACGTAGCTGAGCGGCTTGATCCTCAGCTGCAGGAGCGTCTTGCTTCACATTTAGGAGGATGTGCGCTACGCGTAGCATACCGCCCTGGCCGTCGATGCGTTCCTGTGTCTGCTTATAGATTTTCCGTGCTTCAGCTTCTACATCGTCGTCGGTAATCATTGACGGACGAATCTGCTGGTTGCGATAGCTAAGAAACTCTTTCTTGAACGATGACAATGTGTCGAGGTGAGCGTCAAGAGCTGCTTGCACCTTGAGTTTGTAATTGATAAAGAGATCCACATATTCGTTGACGGTCTTCTTATCGATTACGCCATCTGAATTGTTCTTATTGTATGAGTATTCAAATTCGGATCTGCTGACAGGCGTTCCATTGATAGTCATCAACGTGGGGTCGCTCTGTGCATGAGCCATGGTGCAGCTCAGCAGCATGGCAGACAATAAAACTTTGACTTTCATCTGAGTTATTATACATTTAAAGGCGTGTTCTTGAGATTTCACGCTCTGTTAAACTTCCTTTGCTAACGGATTGTTCTTTATATCGTTGTTTGTTTCCGTCCCACTTCTTCAGCTTCCTCTCCCTGTCATATAGCACGCTATACGCTTTCAAGAGGCAAGCCAAATCAGTTTGGCCAAAATTCAAAAAGCCATCAAATATGAATGTTATAAACCGACTTGAACGCCGTCCAGGAGTCACTATGCATGATTCCTGAATGGCGTTCTGCTGTATTTCTTAATTATTCAGGACGAGAATAGTTGGGCGCTTCGCTCGTGATAGTGATGTCATGAGGATGACTCTCGAGCACACCAGCATTGCTAATGCGGGTAAACTTAGCGCTATGCAGATTCTCAATGTTTGCTGCACCACAATAGCCCATACCTGAACGGAGACCACCTACAAGCTGATAGATCACCTCTTGTACCAGTCCTTTGTAAGGCACACGACCTGCGATGCCTTCTGGAACGAGCTTCTTGGCGTCAGCGATGTCACCTTGGAAGTAGCGATCACGACTACCATTCTTCTGCTCCATAGCCTCGAGAGAACCCATACCACGATAGGTCTTAAACTTACGGCCATTGAAGATAATCGTTTCGCCCGGTGATTCCTCACAACCAGCAACAAGCGACCCAATCATCACACAGCTACCACCGGCTGCCAATGCCTTAACCACATCACCCGAATAGCGAAGACCGCCGTCAGCGATCAATGGCACGTCGGTATCTTTGAGAGCCGAGTAGACATCATATACAGCTGAGAGCTGTGGCACACCTACACCAGCAACGACACGTGTGGTACAGATTGAACCTGGGCCAATACCCACCTTCACAGCGTCAGCGCCATTATCAACGAGATACTTAGCAGCCTCGCCCGTAGCGATATTGCCCACCACTACGTCTACCTCAGGGAAGGAAGCCTTCACCTCATGAAGCTTGCCTATCACGCCAGCGCTATGTCCATGAGCGGTATCGATGACGATAGCATCAACACCAGCCTTTACCAAAGCCTCAGCACGCTGCAAGGTATCCGGGGTCACACCCACACCGGCTGCTACACGCAGACGACCCTTGCTATCCTTACATGCCATTGGCTTATCCTTAGCCTTGGTGATATCTTTATATGTAATCAGTCCCACGAGGTGATTGTCCTTATCTACCACGGGGAGTTTCTCAATCTTGTGTTCCTGCAGAATCTGCGCCGCATCAGAGAGATCGGTCTGCTGATGTGTGGTAACAAGATTCTCAGAGGTCATCACTTCATCGATAGCCTTATCCAGACGACGCTCAAAGCGCAAGTCGCGGTTGGTCACAATGCCTACAAGATGATTGTCCTCATCCACCACGGGAATGCCACCGATATGATAATCGTGCATCATAGCCAGCGCATCACGCACGGTCTTGCCACGCTTGATGGTGATAGGATTATAGATCATACCGTTCTCGGCACGTTTCACAATCTCCACTTGTCGTGCTTGCTCCTCGATAGTCATGTTCTTATGTATCACACCGATACCACCTTCGCGGGCTATCGCGATGGCCATAGCACCTTCAGTGACGGTATCCATTGCCGCGGTGACAAAGGGTACATTCAGTTCGATGTTACGTGAGAACTTGGTTTTCAACACTACCTCTTTGGGCAGAACTTCCGAATAAGCGGGAATGAGCAGGACGTCGTCGTAAGTCAAGCCGTCCATTACAATTTTATCTGCAACAAATGATGACATAATTGTACTTTAAAAATTTATTGCATGCAAATTTAGCAATAATTTTCGGATTAGCTATCATACCTTCTTTATAATGTCGTCTTTGTTAATGCTATTTAACGCAAATCAAGAACGCCTTACCGAGCAGGTTGATATCTTTTGATTTTATTTGCTTTTTAGCTCTATTCTATTGGCTTGCCGCACCCTCCTTCGAAGCTCCACTGCGTACCGTTTGGCACAAGGTGTGGAGATAGAACTACTAGCTCCGTCACCTCATAGACATCCTATGAACAGCCGACTGAGGCATCCGCATCTACCAAGACAAGCATAGACGGGGATGAAAATAAATTGATTTTCATAGAAAAATAAATTATTTTTGATCCGAAATCAATTTGTTTTTCATTCCAAGATTGCCACTATTGGATGATTAAAAAGGCGCTAAGAGATGACTAGACGGGCAGAATGAGTTTACCTTCGTGCCTTAACAATACTTTTTTAGCTTAAATATGGGGTGATTAGTACGATTTTAACCAATTCAGAAAAAAGGCGCTTAACGTGCTTTGAAAGCCACTCTTTTTACCGTAACTTTGTAGTAGAAGTG
>CAVHUZ010000010.1:4407-53979 GCA_963639545.1 Bacteroidaceae bacterium | reverse complement strand
GAGATAGAGAGTGTATGCCCTTCCTTTATCGGAGCATGCGTAATGGCGGACGTCAAGAACTCGCCTTTCTGCCAAGCACTATGGGATGAGATTCACGCACTAGGTCGTCAGTATGCCCAAACGCTCACCACACAGACGCTTAAGGACCTTCCCGGCATTGCTGCCACGCGTCGGGTGTACCGCGCTTGTGGCAAAGATCCATCGCGTTATCGCCCCGCCTCGGAAGCACTGATACGCCGCATGCTGCAAGGAAAGGACCTTTACCAGATCGATACGTTGGTGGATCTGATCAATCTCGCCTCTATTGCCTACGGATACTCTATCGGTGGCTTTGACGCAGACAAGATTCTAGGCGACTCGCTTACCCTTGGCATAGGTCGAGAGGGCGAACCTTATGAGGGTATAGGACGTGGCATGATCAACATCCAAGGCCTTCCGGTGTATCGAGATGCCCAAGGCGGCATCGGCACACCCACCTCTGACCATGAGCGCACCAAGATTAGCCTTGACACGACACGCCTTGTGGTGCTGATCAATGGCTACGACGGCAATCGTGAACGGGTGGAAGCCAATGCACAATACATCCAAACGCTACTTCAGAAGTACTGCCAAACGCACCGTAGCACATATTTTATATATGGTGAAACTAAACACGAACGCCCCTTTCAATACGAATCCTTGATATAAAGACGACTTCTTCCACTATGCAAGCAAATAACAATACCGACATGATACGCCAAGAGATGGCGCAACTCATAGCCAAACTCAACCAAGCTTCAGAGGCTTACTATAATGGCAAAAACGAACTGATGACCGACTATGAATGGGACGCAGCCTTCGACAGACTCAAACTGCTCGAACAGCAGGCGGGATACGCGCTCCCCGAATCGCCCACACAGAAGGTCAGTGCCGACCAAGTGGCTGGTCAGAAGGAAGCACATGAGTTTGCTGCGCTATCACTTGCCAAGACCAAACAAGTAGCTGATCTTGCTAAATGGGCAGCCCAACGCCCGATATGGTTGTCTTGGAAGCTGGATGGTCTCACGCTTGTAGCAACCTACGATAGTGGCCGTCTGAGCAAGGTAGTGACTCGCGGTGATGGTCATATCGGCACCAACATCACCCATCTAGCACCTGCCATCGAGGGCATACCGCCCACCATCCCTTACCAAGGGCACTTGGTGATCAGAGGCGAAGCACTTATCAGCTATCACGACTTTGAGCAATTCAACCTTGAAAGCGAAGAAGAATATGCCAATCCACGCAATCTAGCTAGCGGTTCGCTTACGCTTAAAGATATCAACGAGCTCAGAGCTCGCAAGATTCATTGGATTCCGTTCACCTTGGTGTACGTCGATGAAGATCTCAACTCATGGGGCGGACGCATGGATTGGCTCGAGAAGCAAGGTTTTGCGCCCGTGGAACGTGAGCTCATCAGTATCCCAACAATCGATAATATCACTGAGGTGATAGACCGATGGACCGAGCGCGTCACAGCAAACATCAATCCTCAAGCAACCCAGAAGCACATCAAGCCTTTCCCCTACCCTGTTGACGGACTGGTCATCAGCTATGATGACACCGCCTACGCAGCCACCGGATCGGTCACGGGACATCATGCCACACGTGCGGGATACGCCTTCAAGTGGCAGGACGAGAGCGCCGAGACTGAGCTAGACCACATTGAGTGGTCATGTGCAGCTTCTACCATCTCGCCCGTAGCCGTTTTTGCACCCGTAGAGCTAGAGGGAACCACGGTCAAACGGGCTTCGCTATGCAACATCTCTGAGTGTGAGCGACTGGGCATCGGCGGTAAGGGCACACGTCTATCGGTTATCAAAGCCAACAAGATTATCCCCAAGGTGATCCAAATCATTGAGCCTGTAGGCTCATTCGATATCCCCGTCCATTGCCCCGTATGTGGCGCAGAAACCGAAGTGACCGAAAGCCAGCAAAGTGGCACACGTACGCTCCACTGCACCAATGCAGACTGTCCTGCCAAACAGCTCAAGAAGTTTACCCGACTAGTCTCTAAGGATGGCATCAACATTGACGGTCTCAGCGAGCAAACGCTGCAGAAGTTTATCAATCTAGGTTGGGTCAGCCAATACGCAGACCTGTTCCACCTTGACACACACGCCGATGTCTTACGGAAGATGGAGGGCTTCGGAGCCAAGAGCGTTGCCAATCTGCTTACCGCCATTGAGAAAGCACGCAACGTGGAAGCTCGTCGCTTGCTCTTTGCGCTCAACATTCCGTTGGTGGGACAGGACGTGTGCACCCGCTTGCTATCCGCTTTCACCTTGCAGGAACTTATAGAACAGGCTCACGCTACTACCGATCCTGCTGTGTTCTCATCCATTCCTGGCATCGGACCGGAAAAGAGCGCATCCTTTGTGAAGTGGATGCAGACTGCTACTCACTATGATTATCTGCAGAATCTATTGGCCGAACTGACGATTTCAGAGGCTAGCACACAACCGCAAGGGGCACGTTGCCAAGGTCTGACGTTTGTGGTCACGGGTGATGTGCATCATTACAAGAACCGCAATGAGCTGAAAGCATATATCGAGAGTCAAGGGGGCAAGGTGACGGGATCGGTCTCTCGTTCCACCTCTTACCTTATTAATAATGACATCACAAGCACTTCGGGTAAGAACAAGAAGGCACACGACCTTGAGATACCTATCATCTCGGAGGACGAGTTTGTCAGTCGCTTCGCCTAACAGGGTGTAGATGGAACAACATAAGAATATCGCCATGCCAAAGATCATCACTTACACCCCCCAATATCGCGACGCTTTCATTGCTCTAAATCGGCAATGGATAGAGACCTATTTTCGTATAGAAGCGTCGGACACGGAGACTTTCAAGCATGTAGACCAAATCATTGACGATGGAGGGCAGATCTTCATAGCTCTTGCCGATGATGGTACGCCAGTGGGATGCTGCGCCTTAAAGAATCATCCGGAGGCCGACTGCCATGAGCTAGCCAAGATGGCGGTGTCCCCCGCCTACCAAGGTCAGCACATCGGGCATATGCTTGGGGAGGCTCTGCTGGCCTATGCCGCCTCTCATGGGGTGAAGCGCATCTTCCTAGAAGGGAACACACGCCTATGCGCTTCTATCGCTCTTTACCGCAGTTTGGGGTTCACAGAGGTGGAACTATCAGGTCAACGATATGATCGGTGTGACATTATTATGGAGAAATGGCTTTGATCAAGTGATACTAACGACACCGTAAGAAAAGACCCATACATTTCCCTGCGAGGAATGTATGGGTCTTTAGCTTATACAATGATTATGGTTCTATATCAGAAGGTCCACTTTGCAGCTATCGTGGGAAGCACGTAAAAGCGATTGTGCTCGCCTCGTTCGTTCCACACAAAGTTGTTAGAGATCTCCACCTCTGAACCCAACGAGAGGTTCACGCCTTGCATACCACGCAGCGTATTGAGGTTAAACCAGAACTGCGGTTCGGACAGTAAGATCCACTTGCCATTGACATTGGGCGAATACCAAAGGTCACAGAAGCCGCTGAAGGTGCATAGGCCATGTGCGAAAGTGGTGGACCACACCTCTGTGAGCTGCACGCTATTGTAGGCATGAGCTTGGTAATGGCGGTTGCGGAAGTAATATTTCCACATCAACTGCACCGAGAAGGTCTTAGAAAAATCCTTAGAAGCCCAGTTCCAAGCACCACCGGCGAGCACTGCATGCTGAAAGCGATTGGCTTGCCAAGTGTCTTCGTCTGACGACAAACCTCCGTTATACTCTACGTGGGCAGCCCATTGCTTGTTCTTCGAAAGGTTTAGCTCACGTGAAACCTCCCAATAAGCACCTGCCACACCGTCGCGCTGGTAGTCGATGTCAATAAAGGAATAAGTAGAACCCCACTTGTCGGGCTTATAGAGCTCCATCGTTGTGGTCATGGACGGACGATTGGTCAGATCGTCATACAAGCTGTGTCCTAAGTCGTAATGTACCTGGATGTCTTGCGCTGAGACTCCGTGAAAAGCTGCCATCAAGAGGATGGCGAGGGAAAATAAACGTTTCATTTTCAGTAATTGTTTTTAAAACAAGTGCAAAGTTATAAAATTATCTTAAATCCAACGCACATACACAAAATAATTGTTAACTTTGCGTTATGATGAGAATAGACATTATAACCGTCTTACCCGAGATGTTGGAAGGCTTTATCAACGAGTCGATCCTCTCGAGAGCCCAAAAGAAAGGGTTGGCAGAGATCCATCTGCACAATCTTCGTGACTATACGCTAGACAAATGGCGTCGTGTGGACGACTATCCCTTTGGCGGACAAGCGGGCATGGTGATGCAGATTGAGCCCATTGACCGTTGTATCTCTGCGCTCAAGGAGCAGCGCACGTATGACGAGGTTATCTTTACCTCACCCGATGGAGAACAGTTTTGCCAGCGCATGGCTAACGACCTTTCGATGAAAGGCAACCTGATCATCCTTGCCGGTCACTATAAAGGCATTGACCAGCGTGTGCGCGACCATCTGATTACGAAGGAAATCAGTGTGGGCGACTATGTCCTCACCGGTGGCGAGCTACCTGCTGCCATCATTGCCGATGCTGTGGTGCGACTGGTACCAGGCGTGATCAGCGACGATCAGAGCGCTCTGTCCGACTGTTATCAAGACGACATGCTCTCATGCCCTATCTATACGCGTCCACGCGAATACAAAGGGTGGAGCGTTCCCGAGGTGTTGCTCTCGGGCAACGAAGCCAAGATACGTCAATGGGAGTTTGATCAGGCCATGGAACGCACCAAGCGCCTGCGTCCCGACTTGCTCAAAGGCAAAGAGTAACGGCGTGTTCTTCAGCCCCATAGCACGCTATGCTCCTTCAGAAAAGAAGATAAAATCTGCTCGGATAAAATTCTAAAATCCATCAAAGATAATTTTTAGAACCACCCGACCCCAATCTCAAGACCATCAAGTATAGAAACAATATATCCCCAAATCAGCCGTCAGACCGATTTGGGGATATATTGTTTTTATTATGTCGAGGCTTATTCGGCCTGCAAAGTCATATTAAACACCTGTCCTTTATAGTTGACAAACGTACCTACAAAGCGGTTGCCATCAAACTTTCCATCAAAAGCGCCCGTACAACCATTGGTCTGCTCCACCTCATATACCGAGAGATTCTGACCATTAGCTTGTCCATAGATATCCATTGAAGCACCTGAGCCGGAGCGTTCATAGTAGTAGAAGCCGGAGATATCAGTGCCATCGATGGTCATGCTCATCTTGATAGGATACTTGCCCACCTTTCCCGATAGGAAATAGGTGCCTTGCGGACGAGGATCGGCAGCGGGATAAGTATTCACCTTGGAAGCGTTCTGAGGCAAGGATTGCGTTTCTGCAGGCTCTTGCTTCACCTCTTTCTGAATCACAAGGGTATCATGAATAGGTGCTGCAGCCTCAGTCTTCTTATCCGACTTGCCTTGAGAAACAACGATAAAGGCTACTACAGCAACCACCAGCACCGCTACCACAGCTATCAGTCCGATAATCAATCCACGATTAGAGTTTTGTGGCGGAAACGGTGTACCATTTTGGTACATTGGTTGACGAGGTGCGTCGGTTTGATTTGTCCCACAATAGGGACAGAATCGGGTTCCTTCATCTAGGGGTTTCCCACAATGTGAACAATATGGCATAGTTTTACGAATTAATGATTATACTTGCAAAGATACCGAAATTTCGTTAAAACGCATTCGAATATAGCAAAAATTTTTAACAATAGATATTCAGCAGTGCCACTATGTGAAATCTACAAGCAAATGTAAAACTGTGAAACACCATCCTAGTATTTTCCCAAAGATGGCACAGAAACGTTAACATGTAAAAGAAAAGCAGACAAAATTTGGTGGATTAAAATTACAATCGTATATTTGTGTCGATAATAGAAGAATCCCTTTTCGGGGATACGAATGTGTAAAACGCAGATATGCAAGAAGACAATGCTACTTTAAATGCAATCCGTGAATGCTTGGCACAACACATGCCTCCTCACGGAAAGGCGATGCTATTCGGCTCCCAGGCTCGTGGCACCGCAAGAGAAGATAGCGATTGGGATATTCTTGTCATCTTAGACAAAGACACTCTGCTTCCTGCTGACTACGACAACGTCACCTTTCCTCTTACGATGTTAGGTTGGGAAATAGGAAAGGAAATCAATCCGATCATGTATTCAGCCAAGGAATGGAAGAAATATCAGATTACACCATTCTATAAGAACGTAGAAAAGGAGGGGATTCAGTTATGGGGTTGACCAACGACGAGCGCACTTCACTCATTATGTTGCGCATGGAAAAAGCAAAACGCTTTCTCGCAGAAGCCGAACAAATGCTCCCATTGGAATTGTTATAGAAACTATAGAAAGTCTTATCGCTAACCATAGAAACTTATAGACTTTTACTTATCTTATTACCGCATAATATCTTCCTGGCTGACGTTAGGTTTCTAATAATGTCTCAACGCATTCTTCCAATAAATCTCATTGACAAGGATACAACATGATTTTGAAACTAAAAGGTGAGAGACAAAAACAGACAAGCAATTCTATAATATAACAAAAGGTCACAAAACACATCAACTTTTGTAAGGAAATAATCACGCAAAAAGCCCCTTCTGAAAAGCACGAAATAGATTTCAGAAGTAGGCAGACTCCTCGCTATTCTTCCCAAAAGTACCTTCCAATCCCCCAAAGGTATGGTTTTACCTCCCCAAAGGGCCCCTTTCACCTGCCAAAAGAGCCCCTTTGAGAAGGCGAAACGTCCCCTTTGAGTGCATCAAAAAAGGGGTTTTTAGACAAAAAACAAGCATTTTTATACAATCTCAGATGCCATCTTTTAGTAACTCACTGAACATGAAGCGATTGCATTTTTCACAAATTTGAGCACGTTTCAGACTTCCGTGCAGAATCGGCGAGTTATGACAGGGTATTTGTAAATATATTTCAGCAAACACATTGCATCTATTTTAGTCCTTTAAATCCTATGCAAAGCATGGCGCAAATGTAAGAAAAATCGGAGATTATGACCGATTATCAAGATATATAATGTATCTTTGCAATCTACTATCTTGCACCGTGTCACAATCAGAGGTGCAAGACGTATATTCAAGACAAGAACAGAAACGAAACATAATACCTGCAATGAACTTCTTCCAAAAATTGTTCGGGGGACAGGAAGAGACTCCCGAGGAACAGAAAAACGAAACCGAAGCGCACAACTTTGATGTGCTCAAATATGACGGAGTGGCTGCCTTGAAAACAGGGCAGTTTGATTATGCAGTGACTTGCTTTCAGCATGCGCTGGATATTCATGACGATCTAGAGATACACGACCATCTCTCTGAAGCCTTTGTGCGACTGAACAAGCTACCGGAAGCGGCTGCAGAGCTGAAGAAGCTATCTGAAGCCCAACCCGATAACCTTGCTATCTGGCTTCACTTGGCCAACATCTGCTTCATGATGGAAGACTATGCAGAGATGGATCAGGCTTGCGAGAAGGCATTGCTCGTAGACAAGGACAGCGCAGAAGCTACCTATCTGCAAGCCGAAGCCAAGAAAGGACTAGGCGACATGATTAGCACCATTGCCCTACTGACCAAGACCATCACGCTAGACGAGAAGTTTGGCGCCGCATACCTCAAACGCGGACAGGTGCTTTTGCAGATGGGTGATGTCAACGGAGCCGATGCGGACGCTAGTTGGCTATTAGAGCACACACAGGACGATGAAGACTCGTTACTGCTCAAGGCTCGTATAGAACGCGCCAAGAAGCAAAACCAAGAAGCCATCGCCTACTATGGAAAGGTGATTGACGCCAATCCGTTTGCCGTAGATGCCTACCGCGAAAGAGGGGAGGTATACATGGAGCAAGGCGACTCAACCCTTGCAGCCGAGGATGCGAAGAAGGTCATCGAGCTAGACCCAAAGCAGACGGCTGATATCTCGGGCGAATTCTCTGCTGACGGCATAGAGCAGCGCACCAAAGATGCTTACAAGAACACGCTCAATCCCTTCGGTTTGTAAAGCTAAGAACAAAACAAGACAAGAATATACAAAGCAGGATAATCAATAAAGGCGGACGCTGAAAATTATCTTTGAAGGATTCAGGGATCTTAGCCAAGCTGATTTTGCCAGCCTATTGAAGGAGTATAGTGGGCTATACTACGAACAGAGAAAGCAGAACAGGTTGGATAAGGGCCTAAAAACACAAAGAGACGTATCCGTCTGCAATAGATGTTTAACCGTGCGTGGAAAGAACTGAACACGCCTAAAGGTAAAAAGATGAAACTAGAAATAGAACCATTAGGTCTATCTGAGGACAGCAAGCGCCCATCAATAGTGATTGCAGGGCCATGCTCAGCAGAGACCGAGGAACAAGTGATGGAGACCGCACAGCGGCTAGCCACACAAGGATGCAAGATATTCAGAGCCGGCGTGTGGAAGCCCCGCACCAAACCGGGATGCTTTGAGGGCAATGGTGAGAAAGCATTGCCATGGATGGTACGTGTAAAGAAAGAGACGGGCATGCGCATATCCACCGAGGTGGCTACACCCGAGCACGTGGAGCTCTGCTTAAAATATGGCATTGACTTGCTATGGATTGGTGCTCGCACCTCTGCTAACCCCTTTGCTGTACAGGCTATAGCCGATGCACTGAAAGGCGTAGATATCCCTGTGCTGGTGAAGAACCCCGTCAACCCTGACCTAGACCTATGGATCGGGGCGCTAGAACGTCTCAACAGAGCTGGCGTAAAACGCTTGGGCGTGATTCATCGCGGCTTCTCTAGCTATGAGAAGAAAGTGTATCGCAACCCACCTATGTGGCAGATTCCTATCGAACTGCATCGTCGCATACCCGAGCTACCCATCATCTGCGATCCCAGTCATATGGGCGGACTGCGTGAGCTCATCGGTCCCCTTTCCCAGCAAGCTATGGATCTAGGCTTTGAAGGTCTGATGATTGAGAGCCACTGCAACCCCGAGGAGGCATGGAGCGACGCTGCACAGCAGATCACGCCCGAGGTGTTACACACCATGTTGGCACTGCTCGTGGTGAGAGACAAGCAGAGCGATGCGGAGGAGCTTCGCCTGATACGCAACCAGATAGACGAGGCGGATCGCCAGCTGATGACGCTCTTGGCTAGTAGGATGCAGCTTTGCCGTAAGATTGGCGAATACAAGAAGGCGCATAACATCACGGTGTATCAAGCAGGTAGATACAACGAGATACAACAACGATTGGCTGACGAAGCCGAGCGGTGTGGTATCGCACCTGAGGTGGTCATCCGAATCTTTGAAGAGATACATGAGGAGAGTGTCAGACAGCAGCTTGACATCATCAACTCATAGACCACACGAAATGCGTAGATGGGTGATAACAGGATGGTTGATAGCCTTCAGCATCATCACGGGTTGGGCACAAAGCACTGCCGACCTGATGATTGTGGAGCTAAACACCGAAAACCTGTTTGACACCCAACACGATTCTCTGAAAAACGACTACGATTTTCTGCCCGATGGCGCTATGCACTGGACACGCACCAAGTACTGGCAGAAAATCAACCGAATAGCGCAAGCAATCGTTTCGTGCGGCGTAGATAGTACCACGGCTGTCCTTCCTGACCTCGTAGCCTTATGCGAAGTGGAGAACTACAGCGTGCTACGTGACCTCACGAAGCGATCATTACTGCGCAAAGCACGTTACGAGTATGTGATGACAAGTTCGCCTGACGAGCGCGGCATAGACGTAGCGTTGCTCTATTCGCCTTTCACCTTTCGGCTGATTGGCGCTGACACCATCCGCATCAATCCTTTAGCGGGGTTTCGCCCCACACGTGACATCCTCTATGTGAAAGGCGAGGTCATCACTGGCGATACGCTCCATTGCTTTGTGGTGCATGCTCCCAGTAGGCGTGGTGGCGAGATGGCATCACGTCCCTATCGCCTGCATGTGGCGCGGATACTGGCAGAACGCATCGACTCGTTAAGGACCATCAATACACAAACGCACATCATCGTTGCAGGCGACTTTAACGACTACACTCACAACAAACCGCTTACTCTTCTACAAAGCCACCACTTGGTGGATGTCTCTGCCCATGCTATAGGCACACATGGCGCCAAGGGAACATACCGATACCAAGGCCAATGGGGCAGCCTAGACCATATATTGGTAAGTGAAGGCCTTGCAACAATGGTCTCGGCTTGCTACATCAATGACCAACCATTCTTGTTAGAAGAGGACAAAAAATACGGCGGAGTGAAACCCCGCCGCAACTATATCGGAATGAAGAGCAATCATGGATATAGCGATCACCTACCCTTGGTGCTAAAGATGCGTCTAGATAGAATCGACATCGTCCATTGACGTGGCTTCATCGTCTTGAGCTCCTGTCGATGGCATACCCATCGCATCGGCTGCTTGATCAAAGAGATTCTTGATGGTGCCTCCAAGGAAGTCGAACAAAGGATCGGTGACATTCTGCTGAATCTGTTGTTTGATCTGTTCTTCCAATCGGTGTTGCGCCTCATTATAATATTTCTCCGTGGCTTTCTTTAGGTCTTCCTTATCCACGGTGAACACATGGCCCAGCAATCCCACCGATACCACATACTGTTCGCTGGCATAATGCACCTTACCCACGGAGAAAAGCACATAGTTGTCAACCGAAAGCAGATTGTTGACAGCCGTCTGAACCACCTTGCGCGTAAAGTTGTTAGCGATGGTTCGCATCACATTATTAATCGTCTCGTTATCAGTGAGCGAGTCGTTTTGGGACACATCAGTAACCGTCTCAGCAATGGTTTCTGACAAGGTCTCCTTATGCTGGTCACTGGACGGGCATGTGAAGACCATCAAAGCCAACAAGCAACCCACCGCAATCAAGAAAGCCCATAGGCATCCATGACTCTTCTTAGGCTTATACGTTGCTTGCTGATAACCGTTGGCAGCGTAGGGTGTCTGAAGGGGCTGACCACTAATGGGTTGGGCATCCACCATAGGGGCTTCGTTTGGTGAGATTACGTCTGCTTCTAGATCGTCAATAGGAGGCGGAACAGCACGATCTGACGATGCGGAAGGCCCATTGTCATAAGGTACGGACGACTGGATATAGGGACGCAACGCTTCCACTTGCCATGCAGGTACCCATTGATCAGCATCTTCGGCCATAACAAGCGTCTCTGCAGTCAAAGTGCGCTGAGCGAGTTCGTTGACCGTATAAGGTCCTCGCTTCTCATTATTGACACATAGATAGTATTCCATTCTATTGTTAATTGATTTCCGACTGCAAATATATGGATATTTTCTGAGAGAAGAATGGAATTACAAAAAATTTGCACACATCTATTTAATATGCGCATAAGAGATGGTTGTCTGATTAAAAAAACATTAAATACCCTTGATATTTGTTTGCATATTACATACTTTTCTTTAACTTTGCGTATGAGAATAATAATAAGAATACAGAAAAGAACGATATGTTTGAAAATCTAAGTGACCGTCTAGAACGCTCGTTTAAAATCTTGAAGGGCGAAGGTAAAATTACTGAAATCAATGTAGCAGAGACCCTAAAGGATGTACGTAGAGCGTTGCTCGATGCCGATGTCAACTATAAAGTGGCAAAGAGTTTTACCGACGAGGTAAAGAGAAAGGCATTGGGTATGAACGTGTTGACGGCAGTCAAGCCTGGCCAGCTGATGGTGAAGTTGGTACACGATGAGCTTGCCACGCTGATGGGTGGTGAAGCCGTAGACTTGAACCTTAAAAACAAACCCGCTATCGTGTTGATGAGCGGTCTGCAAGGATCGGGTAAGACCACTTTCTCAGGAAAGCTTGGCAATATGCTTAAGACCAAAGAGCACAAGAAGCCTATGCTCGTGGCATGTGACGTATACCGTCCTGCCGCTATCGAGCAGCTTAAGGTGGTGGGTGAACAGATTGGCGTACCCGTTTACTCGGAACCCGAGAATAAGAACGTAAACGAAATAGCTGACCACGCACTGCAAGAGGCTAAAGCCAAAGGATGTGATGTGGTGATCATCGATACCGCAGGTCGTCTGGCTGTAGACGAGGAGATGATGAACGAGATTGAGAGTCTGAAGAATCATGTACAACCTGATGAGACATTGTTCGTAGTCGACTCAATGACAGGACAGGATGCGGTCAACACCGCCAAGACCTTCAACGATCGTCTCAACTTTGATGGTGTGGTTCTGACCAAGCTCGATGGTGACACACGCGGCGGTGCGGCGCTCTCTATCCGTACCGTGGTGACCAAGCCTATCAAGTTTATCGGTACCGGCGAGAAGATGGAAGCGATAGACGTCTTCCACCCTGCACGTATGGCTGACCGTATCTTGGGTATGGGTGACGTGGTTTCACTGGTGGAGCGTGCACAGGAACAGTTTGACCTAGAGGAAGCTAAGCGCTTGCAGAAGAAGATTCAGAAGAACCAGTTCGACTTCGACGACTTCTACAAGCAGATACAGCAAATCAAGAAGATGGGTAACCTCAAGGACTTGGCTAGCATGATACCAGGTGTAGGCAAAGCCATCAGAGATGTAGATATCGACGACAACGCCTTCAAGGGCATCGAAGCCATCATCCTGAGTATGACACCACAGGAGCGCACCAACCCCGAAGTGCTTAACACCTCACGCCGTACACGTATCGCCAATGGCTCTGGCACATCTATTCAGGAGGTCAACAAGCTCATCAAGCAGTTTGACCAAACACGTAAGATGATGAAAATGGTCACTGGCAATCAGATGGCAAGCATGATGAGCAAGATGAAGAGCATGAAAGGCGCAATGCCTAACATGCCTGGAATGCCCGGACTAGGCGGCAAATAAGATTCAAACACCGACACATTAACCTATATATCTGATATGAAACTAATTGATGGAAAGGCTACGGCAACGGCAATCAAAGCCGAGATTGCAGAAGAAGTAGAACTGCTCGTCAGCCAAGGTAAGAAACGCCCCCACCTTGCTGCAGTCCTTGTAGGACACGACGGCGGCTCTGAGACATACGTCAAGAACAAGGTAATCGCTTGCGAGCAGTGTGGCTTCAAGTCGACACTGATTCGGTTTGAGGACAACGTCACAGAGGACGAACTCTTAGAATGTGTCAACAAACTCAACCAAGATGACGACGTAGACGGATTTATCGTCCAGTTGCCTTTGCCAAAGCACATCGATGAACAAAAGGTTATTATGGCCATCGACTACCGAAAGGATGTGGACGGATTTCACCCCGTCAACGTTGGTCGTATGGCTATCGGTCTGCCTTGTTTCATATCTGCCACGCCATTGGGTATCATGACTTTGCTCGAGCGCTATCAGATAGCCACCTCAGGCAAGAAGTGTGTAGTGCTCGGACGAAGCAATATCGTGGGCAAACCCATGGCGCAACTGATGCTGCAAAAACATTATGGGGATGCTACCGTGACCGTGTGCCACTCTCATTCCAAAACGCTGAAAGAAGAATGTCGTCAAGCCGATATCATTATCGCAGCCATTGGCCAACCCAACTTTGTAACGGCTGATATGGTCAAAGAAGGCGCTACGGTCATCGACGTAGGCACCACGCGCGTACCCGACGCCACTCGTAAGAGCGGACATAGGCTCAACGGCGATGTAAAATTTGACGAGGTAGCACCCAAATGTGCATACATCACCCCCGTTCCAGGTGGCGTAGGACCTATGACCATCTGCTCGCTGATGAAGAACACCTTGGCTGCTGCAAAGAAAGAATATTATCAATAAAGAAGAATGACAGCCGAAGAATGGTACCTCAAAGGTAACGAATATAGAAAACAAAGCGACTGGAAACATGCTATCGACTGCTATCTAGAAGCGATAGACTTGGATCCCAACTCGCCAGCGGTAGAAGCCAAGGAGATGCTTGACGATATCCTCAACTTCTACAACAAAGATGCATACAATCCTTAGATAACCGCGGTTATCCTATTATGGTATAAAATTTAAGACTATGAGCAAGATGAAAGGGGCTATCGTTGTAAATACCAACCGATGCAAAGGATGCCAATTGTGTATCGTTGCATGCCCGCAAAAGGTAATACAACTTGTGCCAAAGAAAGTAAACCTACATGGCTACCCTTACGTAGAGCCTGTTGATGTTGACAAATGTACAGGATGCAGTTCCTGTGCGATAGTATGTCCTGACGGATGTATTTCAGTTTACCGAAAAAAAGTGGAGGAATAAAGTTATGGCAGAACAAGAAGTAGTATTGATGAAAGGTAACGAGGCTATTGCACACGCACTCGTGAGATGTGGCGCAGATGCATTCTTCGGTTACCCTATCACTCCACAAACAGAGATTATCGAAACGCTTTCTGTACTCAAGCCTTGGGAAACCACAGGTATGGTGGTGCTGCAAAGCGAAAGTGAGGTTTCGGCCATCAACATGGTATACGGTGGTGCTGGTGCCGGCAAACGTTGTGTTACCACATCATCTTCACCCGGTGTGGCGCTGATGCAGGAAGGTATCGCTTATATGGCAGGCGCTGAGATTCCCGGCGTTATCGTTAACGTACAGCGCGGCGGTCCTGGTCTAGGAACTATTCAGCCTTCACAGAGCGACTATTTCCAAGCTACACGCGGCGGCGGTAACGGCGACTATTACCTCATCGTATTGGCACCAAACTCAGTACAAGAGATGGCCGACTTCGTGGATCTTTCTTTCGAGTTGGCTTTCAAGTATCGTTGCCCAGCAATGATTCTTTCAGATGGTGTCATCGGACAGATGATGGAGAAGGTGGTGTTGCCTCCTTATAAGCCACGTCGTACCGAAGAGGAAGTGAAGAAGGAATGCCCTTGGGCTACATTTGGTCGTCCAGCATCGCGCGAACCTAATATCATGACTTCGCTTGAACTCAAGCCAGAGGTTATGGAGCAACGCAACTTGCATCTGCAAGCTAAATATGACGAGATTAAAGCCAAAGAGGTGAGATATGAACAGATCCTTTGCGAGGATGCCGACTACGTAATCGTAAGCTTCGGTAGCGCTGCTCGCATCGGAGAAAAGGCTGTAGAGTTGGCTCGTGAAGAGGGATTGAAGGTGGGATTGTTCCGCCCCATCACCCTTTGGCCATTCCCAACCAAGGCTATCGAGGAACTAGCTAAGACCAAGAAAGGTATCTTGGTAAGCGAGATCAACGCTGGTCAGATGATTGAAGACGTGAAGTTGGCAGTAAATGGCGCTATCCCCGTAGAGCACTTCGGACGTCTCGGTGGCATCGTTCCTGAGCCAGAAGAGATTGTAGCCACTCTCAAAGAAAAGTTGATTAAATAATCTCAGAACAAAGAAAAGCCTTTTTAAAAGAGACTTCTCACAAACGTAGAATATTATGGCAAATGACATCATATCACCAGAGAATCTGGTATATACCAAACCAAAATTAATGAACGACACCCCAATGCATTATTGCCCAGGGTGTTCACACGGCGTGGTTCATAAGTTGGTAGCTGAGGTAATCGCTGAAATGGGACTGGAAGACAAGACCGTAGGTGTATGCCCAGTAGGTTGCGCCGTCTTCGCTTATCGATACCTAGACATCGACTGGCAAGAAGCAGCACACGGACGCGCACCTGCCGTAGCTACTGCCGTGAAGCGCGTTTGGCCCGATCGCTTAGTTTTCACCTATCAAGGTGATGGCGACTTGGCTTGTATCGGTACTGCAGAAACGATCCACGCACTCAATAGAGGTGAAAATATCACCATGATTTTCATCAATAACGCTATCTACGGTATGACCGGTGGACAAATGGCACCTACTACCTTGATGGGACAAAAGACATCTACCTGCCCTTATGGTCGTGTACCTGACCTGCACGGATGGAATCTTAACATTACCGAACTGGCTAGCCACCTCAAAGGAACATGCTATGTCACCAGACAAAGCGTGGACACCGTAGGCTCAATCCTCAAAGCCAAGAAAGCCATTCGCAAAGCATTCACCGCTAGCATGGAAGGAAAAGGAAGCTCTCTCGTTGAGATTGTTGCCACATGTAATAGCGGTTGGAAACTCTCTCCAGTGAAAGCAAACGAATGGATGCGCGAGAATATGTTTAAAGAATATGTCAAAGGCGATCTGAAGAACACCATCGACTGATTGCTAAACGACTATATATAATAAGGTGTAAATAAGACGTACAGTGTCTTATAGAAGCCTAAGACAAAAACAGACCTTATGAAAAAGGAAATAATTATAAGCGGATTTGGTGGACAAGGCGTCCTATCCATGGGAAAGATATTAGCCTACTCTGGACTAATGGAAGACAAAGAAGTGACTTGGATGCCTGCTTACGGACCTGAACAGCGCGGTGGTACCGCTAACGTAACTGTCATTGTGAGTGACGAGCGCATCTCTTCACCCATCCTAAGTAAGTACGATGTGGCTATCGTTCTTAACCAGCCATCTCTTGACAAGTTTGAACCGAAAGTTAAACCAGGCGGTATCCTTATCTACGATGGCTACGGCGTTATCAATCCACCAACACGCAAGGACATCAATGTCTATCGTATCAACGCCATGGACAAAGCTGCTGAGATGAAAAACGCCAAGGTTTTCAACATGATTGTGCTTGGTGGACTGCTTAAAGTGTGCCCTGTAGTAAGCACAGATGGTTTGAACAAAGCACTTTTCAAGTCTCTACCAGAGCGCCATCACAACATGATTCCGCTTAATATGGAAGCTGTAAGCGAAGGAATGAACTTGATTGAGAAGCAATAACATTTGACACTCAACCAAAAAACGAATATTAAGGCAACTTCAAGGGTTTGGAGTTGCCTTTTATTATGTATCTCCCAATTTGGTCATATAATTCTAGTCGATTTTTCCAATTAATACGGATAAGATGTTCTTTTTTTGCAAAAAGATTTGGTTGTGTCGAAAAAAAGTCTTTACTTTGCACTTGATTAGCAAGAAGAATAACTGATATTAAATAATAACAAGTATATACATTAATTTTTAGAGAGACATGAAAAAGTTAGTTTTAATGTTTGCTGCTGCTCTTTGTGCAGTATCAGCATCTGCACAGACAGTGCAAGAAAGTAAGACTTTCGACAACTTCTATGTTGGCATCAATGGTGGTGTATCAACAAAGACCACTGGTAACAGCTGGTTGGGTCACCTCAATCCAAACGCAGGTTTGCGCGTAGGCCGTTGGTTTACTCCTGTATTCGGTTTGGCAGCTGAGGGAACTGCTTACTTCAACTCAAAGGCATGGGTTCCTGAGAAATATCGCAAACCTCACACAGCAGTTACATATTCTAATGTAAGCCTTCTTGGAACAGTTAACTTGAGCAACTGGTTTGGTGGTTACAAGGGTGAGCCTCGTACATTCGAAGTAGTAGCTCTTTATGGTCTCGGTTGGGGTCACGCTTATGGCTGCGAAAGCAACAGCTACAAGAATCTCCGTAACAACGACCAAGTTACTTCTAAGGCTGCTTTGGACTTCGTATTCAACCTTGGTTCAAAGAAAGCATGGCAAGTATACGTTGAGCCTTCTATCAACTGGATCGTAGCAGGTGCTCACAAGTGGGATGCAGTTGCTCCATCTAACACTGACAACACTCAGTACAACATCAACCGCAGCGCTGTTCAGTTGAACGCAGGTGTAGTTTACAAGTTCGGTAACTCTAACGGTACTCACAACTTCGTAATCGTTACTCCACGTGACCAGGCTGAGATCGACGCTTTGAACGCTCAGATCAACGAGTTGCGTAACCGCAAGCCTGAGGTTGTAGAGAAGGTAGTTGAGAAGCGCGTAGAGGTTCCTGCTAAGCAAGTAAATGTTTCTGACCTCATCTTCGTAACCTTCGCACAGGGCAAGAGCGCTTTGACAAACGAAGCTAAGGCTGCTCTCGACGCAGTTAAGGAAGGTGCACACGTACAGGTTGTAGGTACCGCTTCTCCTGAAGGTTCTAAGGCTATCAACGACAAGCTTTCTCAGGATCGTGCTAACTCTGTAGCTCAGTACCTCGAAGGCCGCGGCGTTAAGGTTGACGAAGCAGTAGGTAAGGGTGTTCAGGGCAACACATCTAACCGTTTGGCTATCGTTTACGTAAAGTAAGAAGTTAGAGATTAACTAAACTCGACTTAGATAAACAATAATCCCTGGTACCTTTATGGTGCCGGGGATTATTATTTAAAGAAGGCTAGTGTCACTTGAAGTTGATACACCAAACGAAATAATATATTTAAAAAGCAAGATCAACGTAAATGGAACAAGATTTATTGCCTAAGATAGGGCATTATGACTTTATAGCAGAGCCGTTTCATTGCGACTTTACCAAACATTACTGCATAGGACATTTAGGTAATATCCTTCTGAATGCAGCCGACTATCATTCCAACGACCGTGGGTATGGGATGAATTATCTCAACACGGTGCATCGCACATGGGTGTTGAGCCGATTAGCTATCGAACTAGAAGATGTTCCTTTGGCCTACGACAAATTCTTTGTAGAAACATGGGTAGATAGTGCTATGCGCTATTTCACAAGTCGAAACTTCAAGGTAGCCAACGACGAAGGGCACATTTACGGATATGGAAGAAGCATTTGGGCACTGATTGACACCGATAGTCGTCAACCCACAGATATACTTTCTATGCGAAATGGACTGATTAATGCCTATATAGAAACCGAGAAAGAGTGTCCGATTAAGAAGCCTTCAAGGGTAAAAACGCCTGAGAACCTATCTTTGGAAAGAATCGTGGATACCTATTATAGCGACGTCGACGTCAATGGACATATCAATAGCATCAAGTACATTGACCATATCTTAGACCTTTGGCCACTAGATTGGCACAAAGCACACCCATTGAAGCGCATCGATATTGCTTATGTGGCTGAAACACACCAAGGCGATCAGCTGATGCTTTATACGAATGAGCATCCTACAGGCGATGACAATCATCTAACCTTTACCATTATTGTAAACAAGAAAGTGGCTTCGGGAGAAGAGATAGAAGCATGTCGTTGCTCCTTAGAGTTCAGATAACAACCAAGAATCAACGGAGAAAGATCGTACTGCCATCCATCACCACCTGCTCATCATCAAGCAAATCGTTTAGAGCACGAGAGATAAATTCAGATTGTTGAGGAATGTTTCGCAACTCGGTAACGCAATGTCCTTCCCCATCACTGAGCATAGATAGGATGGTTTGCTTTATTGGTTCCAGTTGACTATCAGACATGTAAGCAGGATTTTGATTCATACAGACATCACAATGCCCGCACGGATGCGCATCAGTCTCACCGAAATAAGCCAATAGTTGACTGCTTCTACACTCGCCATTGTTACGAGCATAAGCAATGACCGACTGTATACGTTTTGCAAATTCGCGCTTCCTGTCATCATACACGTCCTTGCTCAACACGATTTCCTCGCCATCAACACGATCCGTGAGGTACGTTATCAGCGGAATGTTTCTGCGAGGGATGAAATCAATAATACGCTTTTTGCTGAGTCCTATCAGAATCCGATAGGTTTCGTCTTTGCTCAACTCCACATCATGAGCGATGAAAGCCTCATCAATATAAGCATAATCGACAAACAACCCAGCATACCGTCGCAAAAGCGAAATAATCACAGCGTTTTCCTGCGGGGATGATTGTTCTACACGATACAACTCGTTACGCGAAAGCAAAAACTTCACACGTGCTCTAGTATTAGGGTCAGCGTCATAAAGAATGTACCCTGCCCTACTTAGGATTTCTAACGCAGCATTGACCCGAATAGGAAAATGGTGAAAGATAAAGCAAAACTTATCGATGGGGAATTCGAACGTTTTATTGTATCCGCTGTTTACTCCTATCTGATAAAAGTAAGCCAAATGATTATAGATCGTAACGATAAACTCCTTATCAGGGAACGTATCATCAATGCGTTTACGCAGTTGGCTTGCATCATGTCCATTAAATAGAAGTATTGCAGAGGCAGGATTTCCATCACGTCCTGCACGTCCTGCCTCTTGGAAGTAAGCCTCAATAGAACTGGGCGTATCGATATGCACCACCATCGTTACATCGGGCTTATCTATTCCCATACCGAAGGCATTGGTTGCCACTATCACACGTATTTCGTCTTTCTGCCAACTGGTTTGCCGTGCGTCCTTTTCCACAGCGTCTAATCCGGCATGATACCATGTAGCAGATATGTTATGCTGCAGCAGATACTGTGCTATGTCTTTGGTTTTCTTACGACTTCTTACATAAACGATGGCCGAACCAGGAATGATCTGAAGCAGATGAAGCAGTTCGCCAGGCTTATCTTGCACACTCTTCACAATATAAGAAAGGTTGTTGCGTGCAAAACTCATCCTAAACACATTAGGTTCCTTAAACAACAACCGCGCCTGTATATCTTCAATAACATCGGGCGTAGCCGTTGCCGTTAGTGCTAATACCGGCACATCAGGCACAATTTTACGCACATCAGCTATTGCTAGGTAGGATGGTCGGAAGTCGTACCCCCACTGACTGATACAATGCGCTTCATCAACCGTGATGAAACTGACCTTCATGTGCTTGAGCTTGGCTTGGAACAAGTCAGAAGCCAAACGCTCAGGCGAGACATACAATAGCTTCACGCCACCAAAGATAGCATTCTCCAACGTCTGCACGACGTTAGCTCTTGACATTCCCGAATAGATAGCAGCAGCTTGGATTCCTTTCTCGCGCAAATGATCCACTTGGTCTTTCATGAGCGAGATGAGCGGCGTTATGACTAGACACACCCCCTCCTGAGCCAAAGCTGGTACTTGGAACGTTATCGACTTTCCGCCACCGGTAGGCATCAGTCCCAATGTATCTTTGCCTTGAGCAATGCTTTCTATAATCTGTTGTTGAATGCCTCTAAAGGAAGCGTATCCCCAATAACGATGTAAGATATCAAGATGTGTCACAAGCAAAGATCTAGCTATTCTGTTTCGAGTTGCGTAGGTCGAATATCTTCTATCTGTAACTGTACTGCTCCTCGTTTGAACACGTTATCTTCAATGGTATAGGTAATATCAAACGAGTGTTTGCTCTTGATATATCGTGCAGCCGCACTTTGCCCAAAGGCGATGCCATTCATCACATTATTCGACTTCGAATCGACCAGTTCCAGTTTGATATGTTCCTGTTCTCTACCTACTACCTTACTTGTTCCAAAGTCGTAGACGTCATGTGTACAGAAGATTGGTTTAGGATTGCCCGGTCCGAATGGAGCAAACTTCTTTAAGTCGTTGTGCATCTTCTTCGTGATATCCTTAAAGTCGATAACCGCATCTACATCCAACGTTGCCTCAGTCTGCTCTGGTTGAATATGCGCATCTACATATTCTTGGAATCTACTCCTAAAAGTCTTCACGTCACTCCACCTCAGCGTAAGTCCAGCTGCGTAGGTATGGCCGCCAAAATTGAGCAACAAGTCACGGCAACTCTTGATAGCAGAATAGATATCAAAGCCCGCAACACTTCGTGCCGATCCCGTTGCTAAGTCCTCATCACGCGTAAGCACCACGGTCGGACGGAAATAGATCTCGGTCAGTCGGCTAGCTACAATACCTATTACGCCCTTCTTCCAGTTCTCATCATAGAGCACAATGCTATTCTGATGCTTCTGATTCTCTAGACGAGAAACGATCTGATTGGCCTCTTCGGTCATCTTCCGATCGATTCCCTTTCGCAGTTCGTTATACTTATCGATGTGACTAGCCTCGGTCAGCGCCGCATGCAAGTCGCGTTCCACGAGCAAGTCGACACTCTCCTTGCCATTCTCCATACGTCCGCTAGCATTGATTCGGGGCCCTATCTTGAAGATGATGTCACTCATGGACAGTTCTCTTCCATTGAGTCCACATATATCTATGATGGCTTTAAGGCCAATACTTGGATTCTGATTAAGTTGTTTCAGACCGTGGAAAGCCAAGATGCGATTTTCGTCCACCACCGGAACAAGGTCAGCAGCAATGCTCACAGCACAGAAATCGAGCAATGAAACGAGCCGAGAGAAAGGGATTCCATTGTTCTTAGCAAAGGCTTGCATCAGTTTGAAGCCCACCCCACATCCACATAGCTCCTTGAAAGGATAACTATCATCAGGGCGTTTAGGATTGAGAATGGCCACTGCTGGGGGCATCACATCGTCAGGTACATGATGATCGCAGATGATGAAGTCAATGCCCAAGGTCTTTGCATACGCTATTTCCTTGATTGCTTTAATGCCACAATCAAGAATCACAACCAGTTTGACGCCTGTTTGTGCTGCATATTCTAGACCTTTCTTACTCACGCCATATCCTTCATCATATCTGTCGGGGATATAATAATCGATATTAGAATAGAATTGTCTTAAAAACTTATACACCATCGCCACCGCGGTGCACCCGTCTACGTCGTAGTCGCCGTACACCAAGATACGCTCCTTGCGCCCCATAGCATCGTTGAGCCTATCTACAGCCAAGTCCATATCCTTCATCAAGAAAGGATTGATCAGATCGGATAATTGCGGACGGAAGAATCGTTTAGCTGCCGATTCGGTTGTGATACCACGCTGAATGAGCAGAGACGCCAATACGGGAGAGATATTCAGCTTGTCCCCCAGCTCTTTAGCCGCATTCTTCTTTTCGATTGTGGGTGGTTCGTAATTCCATTTAAAATGCATTTATGTCGATATTTTTTGTTCAGAAGCAGTGCAGAACCATTCTCTTTTCTAGGGCTGTTCAGGTTCCTTTGTGGTAGGTATACATTTACCGAGCGTAAAGTTACAAAAAAGTTTTGGGAGTATTGGTGTATGATAATCAAATTTTACTTTTCTTAAACCCTCTGTGTTCATATACTGACAGCAGGTTCTGAAAACCACCTTTGAAGGATAATACAAGTCTTATAAAGCCAAAGAGAGCGGCAAACATTCCTCGTTTGTCGCTCTCTTTGGCTTTTATGGGTTTATAGATGGCTGAGCATCTATATCCGTTCTATGCTTTTCGTCTTAGATACCTAGCTTCTTACGGATATCCTTAGGAATAGCGTTCTTGTTTACAAGGTAATCCATCGTGTTAGCAGCGATGAAGTTCTTGGTCATATACCAAACGCCTTTGTATGCACCAGTCTCACCCCAAGAGTTCTTTACCATGTAATATTCTTTGCCGTTTTGATCCTTTGCGATACCAAAGATTACCATTCCGTGGTCATCTGTGAGCTCCCAGTTGTCATAACGTTGCTGACGCTGTTCCTGTGTAGGAGTAACCTCGGGTACGTTTACGCCAAGTGAGTCGATGATGCTCTTCTTCTTAGCGTTTGACAAACCGAGCCAACGAGCCATGTCGCTACCCTGCAGACTTTCCATCTTCTTTGCGTCTACCATATAAGCAAGACCGTCACGAGTGAAACCAGGCTCACTTACGTCGCCACCCCATGCTACGGTGTAACCATTCATTACGGCGTTGTCGATGATGCGCATCATCTCGTCCATTGGAAGGTTCCAGCTTGCTGGGTTGCGCCAGTTGTCTTGTACCTCAACAGGGAATGCGGTATAGAATGGATGGTGTGTATATGATGTGATGCTTACATAGTCGTTCCAGTCAAGACCGAGGCTAGCAGCAAACGTCTGAGGTGTGTATTCCTTTCCTTCATACTTAAACTTCTCTGGGCATTCGCCAAGGTAAGCGTCGAGGATGCCTTGCAATCCCACCTTCCACTGTGTAGAGAGTTTCGAGTTCTTATTCTTTGCCACAGCGTCAACGTAGGGAGAAAGCAGTGAGAAGAACTCACCGAAATTGTTCAACGAGTCACCGTAGAGTGTACCGGGAGCTGGCATAGCAGTCTCGGGGCAGATACCATAGTTTTTCAGCACATAGAGCACATCGTAAGCTGAACCACCTTGAGCAAACTGGCAGTCGCCATGGAGACGCACCACTTGTACGGCGCGATCCATATAGTTCTTGTTTGCTACGAAGCTTTCACAGAGATCGTAGGTCTTACCTGTCTTTTTCAGAATCTCATCCTCGAAGAAGCTAAGGGTTGAGTAGTCCCAGCAAGTACCTGAACGATGTTGGTCTTTCATGCTTGTAATAGGATTCTCCTTTACAACGGTAAATACAGGCTTATTAGGGTTATCCTTTTTAGCCTCCTGAGCGTTTGCGCCAGTTGCCATTGTTAGCGAAACAAGCGCGAGTGCTAATAGTTTTTTCATTTCTGAGAGATTTTGTTTTGTTTAATTGATATATACGTTTTACGGCATTATATTTTAGTTGTTTGCCATGAATGCTTCTACATCTTGTGGAAGATAAGGGATGCGATCCTTTCCTAGGAATCGGCAGCCATCACTGGTAATCAGCACATCGTCTTCGATGCGGATACCACCAAAGTCCTTATATTCGTCTAGCTTGTCAAAGCAGAGGAAGTCCTTGCAGTGTCCCGTGCTACGCCATTCGTCAATCAGTGCAGGGATAAAGTAGATTCCGGGTTCGTCCGTTACCACGAATCCCTCTTCCAATCGGCGACCCATACGTAGACAATTGGTGCCAAACTGTTCAAGGTTAGGACGTGTTTCCTCGTCAAATCCCACGTTGATCTGATCCAACGACTCCATGTCGTGTACGTCCATACCCATCATGTGCCCCAGTCCGTGAGGCAAGAACATTGCGTGCGCACCTTGGCGTACTGCTTCTTCCGTATCGCCCTTGGCCAGTCCTAGGTCTTTCATGTGGTCGAAAATCAGTCGACATACACCAAAATGGACATCAGCATACTTCACACCGGGTTTAGCCAACTGCAATGTGTAATCGTGTGCAGCTACTACGGCATTATACACATCTAGCTGTTTCTGTGTAAACTTACCATTGACAGGATAGGTGCGGGTGTTGTCTGAGCAATAATGCTCCATCGTCTCGGCGCCGGCATCACACAGTGCCAGTCGGCCACTCTCAAGAACAGCCATCGAAGGGTTGCCATGCATAATCTCTCCATGCTGAGAGAAGATCGTTGGGAACGAAACCATAGACCCGTAGCTGTGTGCGATGCCATCCACTTGACCACCCACAAACTTCTCAGTCACACCGGGTTTGGTCAGGCGCATAGCCGTGGTGTGCATCTTATATCCCACCACCGCAGCACGTTCTAGCTCTTCAATCTCCTCTGCCGTCTTCACTGAGCGCATCTTAACGACAGCCTTTATCAACTCCATGCTAGCTGCGCTCTTCTGCTGACTGGGGTGAATGCCTAGCAAGTCGAAGATCTGTATCTTGATATCCGAACGATAAGGAGGAAGAAAATGCACCTTGCGATGGGTGCGGAGCGCTTCATTGCAGATCTGCTTCAGTTGTTTCATGGGTGCCGAATGAGCCACACCCACTTCGTCTGCCATATCCTTCACCGAGTCCACCGATCCATACCAGACGATGTCCTCGATATCTATATCGTCGCCGATAAGCGTTTCTTCATTGTTATCAACGTCTATCACACCTACCAGTCCGTCACGCTGCTGACCAAAATAGTACAGGAACGAAGAGTCTTGACGAAATGGATAGAAACCATTTGCAGGGAAATTGGCAGGACTTTCGTTGTTTCCAAAGAGCACGATGATGCCTTCCTTGACCAATTTCTTCAATTCTTCTCTACGATTGACATACGTTGTTTTACTGAACATAGCACTTGATTTTTTAGATTTATTGATTGCAAAGATAATAATAATAAATAATAAAAGTGTAATTTTGCATACGATTTAACGTGATTTATGCAAATAGATAGGAATACCGGTTTAGTTTTAGAAGGTGGCGGAATGCGCGGCGTGTTCACCTCGGGCGTGCTTGACGCGTTCATGAAGCATGGTGTCTTCTTCCATTATATAGTAGGCGTATCAGCTGGAGCGTGCAACGGATTGTCATACGCATCGCGTCAACCGCGAAGGGCTCGCATCTCCAACATCGACATGCTTGCCAAATACAATTACATCGGTCTGCGCCATTTAGTGACCCAAGGTTGCATCTTCGACCCTCAGTTGCTCTATGAACGCTTCCCGAAAGAGTTGGTTCCGTTTGATTATAAGGAATATTTCAAGAACGTCAACAATGGTGATGTCTATGAGATGGTCACCACCAACTGCGAGACGGGGCGTGCCGAGTATCTCTCAGAGAGCTCTGGTGACATCGATCGCCTCAACCACTTGGCTCAAGCCTCGTCCAGCCTACCCTACGTGAGCAAGATTGTCTATATCGACGGACGCCCTATGCTGGATGGGGGCATCAGCGATTCCATCCCCGTGGTGCGTGCCATGGAGACGGGGCATCCTACTAACGTGGTGATATGCACACGCAATAAAGGCTGGCGCAACACCAGTAAGGATCGCAAGATACCACGGTTGATCTATAAGAACTACCCCCGACTGCGTGTATTGCTTAGCAAACGCATCAAGACTTACAATGCCCAACTCGACTATATTGACCAGCTTGAAGCTAGCGGACAGATTCTCGTCATCCGCCCCATCAACCCTATCGTGGTGGGACGAATGGAGAAAGACACCGCAAAGCTTGAAGCGTTATACGAAGAGGGATTCAGATTGGGCGAGCAATTTGTTTATAAACATATACATAAGTAATATCTAAACAACCTATATATGATGAATATCAAACACTCTTTCAGCTTACTTCTCGCCCTGTTCCTGATCAATATCGGACTAAGCGGATGTAACTCGCACACCCCTCGCAGCTATACAGACAAGAGCAGCGACCTTGTCACGGTCGAATCCACCTCATCTTCCACCGACACTGACCTTCAGACAGGTCAGCTCTCTGCTACATCGGCTGGTGACGACGACAATAGCAACGCCAACCTCTCTGCGGCTGACGGCATAGAGATTCCGGCTCCGCTGACCGATCGTCCCGAGATTATTCTGCGACGCGCAGGCTATACCGTGTCTTACAACAAGGAGCTATTGCTCCCCAACTGGGTGGCTTGGCATCTCACCGCAGCCAATACGGATGGCGGAGCGCAGCGCAAAGGGATCAAGTTTGAGGAAGATACTGACGTGCCTAGCCCTCGCGCTGACACGCACGACTATGTCCAGTCGGGCTATGACCGCGGCCATATGTGCCCAGCTGGTGACAACAAGTGGAGCCTAGAAGCCATGGAGCAATCCTTTCTCATGACCAATATCTGCCCACAAGACCCCGGACTGAATCGTGGTGACTGGAACGAGATGGAGAAGCAGTGCCGTGTTTGGGCTGAGCGGTATGGCGATATCTATATTGTAGCGGGCCCAATCCTTTACAATCAGACCCACGCCACCATTGGCAAGCATCATGTGGTGGTGCCGGAAGCGTTCTTCAAGGTGGTGCTCTGCCTACAAGGGACACCTAAGGCCATCGGCTTTATCTATAAGAATCGGGATGGCGATCGACCCAAAGGCGACTATGTCAACTCTCTCAAGGACATTGAGCGCATCACGGGCATCCACTTCTTCCCCAACCTTCCGGCTAAGACGCGCCAAGCTATCGAGGCGCACCAAGACCTTAGCCAGTGGTAAGTTCTTTCTCTGGAGGTACAACCGCTGCGCTATAGAGCCTCAACAGCTAACAAATAAAGAAAAGGTAAAAAACCTAAGAATGTTTAAATTCCTTGGTTGTTCTATGCGAATGGCTTAAATTTGCAAGCAATGAAGAATATAGGTTTGAGCATAATAATCGCCCTTTCAGCCCTTCCCGTGGGAGCGCAAGAATGGGTTAACGACTCTACCGAGGCCACACCGGTAGCGGCGAGTGATATGTATTTGGCAAGCAAAGGCGCTGCCGATAGACAGGCTTATGCTTCTCAGATGGCCAAAGAGCAGGCCGAACAAGATCAGATAGACCGTTCCCTGCCCATCATTGACCATAACGCACAGGTGGTAACGCCCTCCACGGTTTATTATCCCTACTATGGCGGTTGGGGATGGGACGCTTGGCGCTTGCACAAGGGGTTGAACATCAACCTCAACGCATCCGTTTTCTCCAATTTTGGTAGCGGTTATCGTCATGGCACAGGTTTCTCGCAGGACGCATCGATGATGTACGTCACCCCCCTGTCGCCCAAAGCCACCCTTGCCGTGGGCGGATACATGAACCATCTCACCTATACGGCCAACAACTATGTTGCCGCTGGTGTGAATGCGCTGTTCACCTACCAGATAGATGAGCATTGGAGCATGTATGCCTATGTCCAAAAGGCTTTCACCAACGACAATGCACGCACCGCAGCAAGCAACGCCGCTTATGGCTACCCTTATGCCGGATATTACGGCGGATACGGTATAGGTTCCAGCTTCTTACCCTACTCTCCTGCTTACGGAGCTAACGCTAGCCGGTATATGGATCGTATCGGTGGTGGCGTGACCTACCAATGGGGTAAGAACAATCAAAACTCGATTTCGATCAACGTAGAAGTGGATCATATGCCACGACAGCGTGACACCTTCTACGACACCAATCATTACGATTATCCCGTAAGATAAGCATTAGCCCAATCCAACAGTCGGATTGGGCTAATGCTTTTATTATAGATTTTAGTCTGCTTTCATCATCCGAAAGGAGTTTCACCTTCCCCACTTCAGACGCAGACTGTTGAGCACCACACTGATGCTAGAGCAAGCCATCAGTGCCGAAGCCCACATGGGAGAGATCTGCCATTGGATACCAAACAGGTATAAGACACCGGCTGCCAAAGGCACACTCAGCAGGTTGTACACAAATGCCCAGAAGAGGTTTTGCCATATCATAGCCACCGTTCTCCTACTAAGGGCCACCGCCTGAGGCAGCGCTTGCAGATCATCGGTAAGCAAGGTGACCTGTGACACATCCATTGCCACATCCGTGCCTTTGCCTATCGCGATGCTCACATCAGCAAGAGCAAGTGCTTGCGTGTCGTTGATGCCATCCCCCACCATAGCCACTCGGTGGCCTTGGCGCTGGAGTTGCGCCACAAGATGTTGCTTGTCTTCAGGCTTCACATTGCTTTGATAGTGCTTGATACCCGCTTTCTCGGCCCAGTAAGCCACCGCTTGATCATTATCTCCACTGATCAGATACACCTCGATGCCGTTTTGTTGTAGCCAAGTGATGGCTTCGTGCGCATGAGGCTTGAGCTGTTCGCGCTGCTCAAAAGGCAGATCGGTGGCCGCAGCGAAGTTGATATCTTGGTTGGGAAGCGTCAACGTCCCCGTCTTATCCGTCACCAGCACATCCACCTTGCGCAGATTCTCCAACGCCGTAGCATCCTTGACCAAGATATGCTGCTCAGCCGCTTTCCCTATACCCACCATTAAGGCGGTGGGCGTGGCCAGTCCCATAGCGCAGGGACAAGCTATCACGAGAACCGATATGGCTGAGAGGATGGCTTGCGGCAACGCTTCATTGCCCCCGATGGCCCACCACAGCACGAAGGTGAGCAGCGCCACGCACGTCACCACAGGCACAAAGACCATCGAAGCACGGTCCACCAGTCGCTGCACGGGTGCTTTGGTGTTCTGCGCCTCCTGCACCATCTGGATGATATGTGCCAAGGCGGTGTACTCCCCAATCTGTTGGGCACGCATGACGAATGACCCCTGACAGGGGATAGTGCCCGCCAGCACTTTCGATCCTTGTCGTTTGGCCACGGGCGTAGGCTCACCGGTGATCATACTCTCGTCCACATAGGCGGCATCAGCGGTCATAAAGCTTTCTGCCTGAATCACCTCACCATCCACGGGGACCTTCTCGCCAGGGCGCACCTGCAACTGGTCGCCTATATCGATGGTGGATAGGGGCACCTCCACGGGGTTTCCGTCCTGAATGACACGTGCCGTCTTTGGCGTCAGCCCCATCAGTTCACGGATGGATGCCGCCGTACCATCCTTGGCTTTCTCCTCTATCAGTCGGCCTGTTAGCACAAAGGCGATAATCATCACTGACGCATCATAGTAGGTATGCCACGTCAGGCCCTTACTGCCGAAGAGCGATTGTCCCCAAAAGGTGTTGACCACGCTGAACGTGAAAGCTATCGCCGTAGACAGTGCCACAAGGGTATCCATATTGGCAGCGCCATGACGCAGTTGTCTTAAGGCTGAAATGTAGAATCCTTTACCGCACCACACCATAGCTGCGAGGGCTATCAGCAACGCCGTTTGGTTAGTCATCATCTCGCTCCCTAGGTCAATCCAGTGCATCGAAACCGCCATTACCAGCACGGATAGCACCCACGCAAGGATGGTGCGACGACGTAAGAGGGTATATTCGCGCCGTGTGATGGCTTCCACACTTTCATCCTGGGCTATCACAAGGTCATATCCCAAGGCATTGATTGCCTCTTTCATCTGCTCTAGGGTGATCTGCTCAGGCTCATAGGTGATGGTTGCCGTGCGTGACAGGAGCGATACCGAAGCATCTGCCACACCATCAAGTCCCTTCAACGTCCGCTCCACATTGGCTGAACAGGCTGAGCAAGCCATCCCTATCACGGGTAAGGTACACTTCATAGACTCAGCGTGTATCTGCCCAACGTTTCTACGGTTTGCTTGAGCATAACAGGGGTAACCAGATTCTCGTCATAGCTCACCGCCACTTGACCTCCAGCTAGGTCAGCTAAGGCTTCACTCACTCCGGGAACGGCACGCAGCGCATCCTCTACGTGCATCTTGCAGTGGACACATTTCATACCACTGACTGCAAATGTCTGTTTTTTCATCTTTTGTTGCTTTTGGTTTTAACAATGCAAAAGTATAAAATCTATCTCCATTCTCTATTATATAATTATGGAATAGAGTTACATCCATCTCCCGAAAGAGGCTCTTTGAGATTGAAGAATAATTTATTTTTGGATGATTTTTAATTTATTTTTCCCAAGAAAATAAATTAAAAATCGTTCTATAACAAGCTAGACGCATATACAAAACGGGCTCCGATGAATGATCACGGAGCCCGTTTTATCTTATATTAGGGATGATGCAAGGGGACAAATCACACCCTATCGATACCCTTACGGGTGGGTCGGGCTTTGCGATAGGCTGATGCCGTGATGCCGGTCACGGTCTTAAACTGTGCTGAGAGATGCGCCGTGGACGAATAGCGGAGCTTTAGGGCTATCTCCTTGAGTGATAGTTGGCCATCTTGCAGCAACTCTTTCACGCACTCGATACGCTGTTCGATGTAATAGCGCTCAATGGTCTTGCCCGTTGTTTCTGAAAAGACCTTGGACAGGGCGCTATAGTCTTGATGCAGATGTTGCACGAGATAGTGGCTCAGATTGGCTGCTTCTTCACCATGCTCATAGCGCACCCAACGGAGAACGAGGGTGCGGATGCTATTGACTAGCTGGCATTGCTGATCCTCAAGGAGCTCAAAGCCCACTGCCTCTAGCGCGCTTCGGAGCTCCCATTGCTGATCATCCGAAAGGGTTTCGGCTATGACGGCTTCACCGAGCGTGACATTTAGAGGTGTAAAGCCGTGCTGCGTGAGGATCTGTCTGACCACCATGACGCAGCGGTCACACACCATATTCTTTATATACAAGTGGGTCATGAGGCGTGGCGATCTTGGTGTGGTGGTTCAGTGAGTTCGCGGAAGGTATACACCATGATGGGTAGGGTGAGCATAGCGGCACAAACGTCACTGACGCTCTGACACATCTCCACACCCAGCAAGTGGAAGAGGCGGGGCAAGAGGATGATGAAGGGGATGAAGAAGAGGCCGTTACGTGCTGCAGCAAGGATGTTGGCACGGAGCGGTTTGCGACAGGTCTGGGTGAGCATGTTGCTTGCCACGACAAAGGCAGAAAGGGGTAAGGTGGACAACTGCCAACGGAGCGCCTCTACACCGATAGGTATCACGGCGGCATCGTCACGGAAGATGGCTATCACATCGCCGCTGACCATCCATCCCACCAATGTGCAGACGAGCAGGAAGGCTGTGCCGATGGCCACGGTAAACTTGTATCCGCTCTTAAGACGATTATAGAGGCCTGCTCCGAAACAGAAGCCGCACAAGGGTTGGAAGCCCTGTCCCAAGCCTATCACAAACGCCATAATCATCATAGAGATGCGATTGACAATGGACATGGCTGCGATGGCAGCATCACCGTAGTTGCCTGCGGCATGATTGAGCAACATCGTGGAGAAGCACATCAGTCCTTGTCTGCTGAGCGAGGGACTTCCACCATAGAAGATCTCACGTGCGGCTTGCCACGATGGGGTGAAGTTGGACCATCGTACGGCGATATTCTCACCGCGATAGGTCATCTTAAAGAGAATGCCAAAGCTCACCACCTGACCTATCACCGTGGCTACAGCAGCTCCGCTGACGCCCATTCCGAGGAAAAAGATAAACACGGGGTCAAGCGCTACGTTGAGCACGGCTCCCGTAACAATACCCACCATGGCATAAGCGGCATTGCCTTGCAAGCGCAATTGGTTGTTAAGGGTGAGTGAAGAGGTGAGAAACGGCGCTCCAAGGAGCACAATGGCTAGATAGCGCTCCGTATAAGGCAGAACGGTAGAGGTGGAACCGAGCAACAATGCCAACGGACGCAGAAACGCCCAACCTACTATCAGGATGAGCAATCCGGCTGCAAACGAGAAGAAGAAGCCGTTAGCTGCCATCTTCTTAGCATTGTCATGACGCTGAGCCCCTAACTCGCGCGAGATGTAGTTGCCTGAGCCATGACCGAAGAAGAACCCCACGGCTTGAATGAAAAACATCAATGAGAAGACAATACCCACTGCGGCAGTCGACTGTGTATCGATTTGCCCCACAAAGAACGTATCAGCTATGTTATAAAGGCTGGTTACCAGCATGCTGATAATGGTGGGTACAGCTAGGGTGAGCACCACTCGGTGTACGGGATAAGTGGTGAGATAGGTATAATTGTCTATTCCTTTGTGCATCGTTTTCCTGATTTTTGCAACTGCAAAATTACTCCGATTATCTGAGATACACAAAGGAATAGACTAAGAAACGCATTATTTGGTCTTGAGCGCCTTGGTCAAATCGATCTGCTTGAAGACGATATCGTATGCCTCAATGCGCTCATGTACAAACTGATTGTTCTCCTCATACAGCAGCGCCAACGTTCCGTTCTTTCGTGGAATCATGGTGGAATAGGCTGAAGAGGTGCCGCTAACGGGTATCGCACCGTCCCAATGGGTGAAGTCGATGGGCGTATCATAGTCGGAAGACGTGTTGAGATACTTATAGAATATCTTCACATCGCCACGACCATCTGCCCCTCCATTGGTGCAAGTGGGGGTAGACTGTAAGGCGATATACCGCTTAGGATGGTCTTTAGAAGCATAGGGCAGCACCAAGATCTCGCCATTGCAACCGCCATTGCTGGTGATCATAGGGCACGCTACGCTCTGTTGCCATTCGCCAGAAGCAGTCTGCGGATTGGCATACTTGAAGATGTTAAAGTAGCGTCCGCCTCCCTTGCGAGCGCTTAGGAGCACGTTGCCATCGGGAAGCTCTTCACATTTGGCTTCGTCACCATCAGTAGGAACGGGTCGGGCGTCACGTCCGCCAAGGACTGCCCACGTCTGACCGAAGTTGTCCGAGTAGATCACGCGACTCCCTTGATGGGTGCACACGGCGGCATAGAGACGATAACGCCCCGTAGAACCCTGAATCTGACGGCTCTGACAGATGCGACCACTGGCTATGAACATGCTACCTAGCGTCTGGTCATTGCCAAAGAGGTCATAGATCTGATTGCTGATGTTCTCTGTGGCTTGCCAGGTGCGTCCGCCATCTACGCTCCACGTACGTGACACCTGTAGCCGGTCGGTCTCTCCTCTACCCTTGAAGGTGTGATAAGACGCCGTGCCCGCTGCTGAGATAAGCAAGATGCTATCGCTCTTACTGTCTATCACGGTGGCGGCATCACCAAAGGCATAGCTGAAGCCTGATGCGCCATCGCCATGCAGGACGCTGTGAGGCTCACTCCACTTGCGCCCATTCTTGGAGGTGCGTGCCTTGATACTGATGGCGTTGCCAAATCCTACATCACGATAATTGGGCGCACGATGGTCATACAAGGCTACTAACTGGCCTTGATGATTCTCTACGATGGAAGGGATGCGGTAAGCATCTGGCTTGACAGTGCGAGCAAGGGTGACCTGCGCCTGTGCGCTCATGGCAACACTAGAGAGCGCCGCCATGAGGACGAATGTCTGGAATGGGTGTTTCATGGATATATATATTATATAAGGTAAAATCGGTTATCAGTCAGCCAAACGGCTCTGTATCGTACTAAGGATGCGCTCGGCGGTACGGCCATCCCATCGTTCGGGTATCTCACTCTTCTTCCACTGACCGCTCATCAGATCGTTGAGGGTCTGACGGAGCAGTGCGGGATCCTCGCCCACAAGGACATTGCTGCCGGGTTTGACGGTCTCGATATGCTCTGTATAGCTATTGAGCGTGATGCAAGGCACGCCATTGAAGGTGGCTTCCTCGGCTACGTTCCCCGAATCGGTGATGATGCCTTGGGCATGAGAGGTGAGGTAACCAAACTCAAGGTAGCCCAAGGGGTCTACTAGATGGATGCCGTGTAAACCCTTTTCGGCTATGATTTGGCTCACCACCTGCCTAGCCATGCTGCGCAACGGGGCTACGACGGGGGTATGATAAGCCTGTGCCACATCGTTGATGGCCTCAAGCATCTTTTCCAGATTGGCTCGGTCATGGATGAGTCGTTTGCGATTGAGCGTGAAGACAAGGTACGCATCCTTGATCAGAGAGGACAACTGCGCATCAGTGGCAAGCTTCTGACCTGCTTCCTGGATGCGGGCATGGTTGTAGCGGATGTTGTCCATGAGGATGTTGCCCACCATATACACCTTAGAGAGCTCGGCTCCTTCACGATTGGCAATGCTGTTATTGCTGATGCCGGCAGTGAAGAGGAGGTCGCTCAAGCCATCAATCACCAGGCGATTGATTTCCTTAGGCATCGTGATATCAAAGGAGCGAGTTCCGGCTGCGATATGTGCCAGCAACACGCCTTGCTTCTTGGTGACAATAGCGGCTGCCATGGTAGAAGCAAGATCGTCTACCACCACTACTGCATCGGTTGGATGCTGCTGGAGATAGACCTCAAAACGTGACATTACCTGTCCGGTGAGTTCATTGAGGTTCTCACATTCCACGCCTAGACAGACGTGTGGACGATGGATGCCAAGGTCTGCAAAGAGCGTCTCTTCCAACGTAGGGTCGTCCTCGCTTCCGGCATATACTAGGGTATAATGGTCTTGAGAACCGGTTGCGTCCTCTGTGTTCATCTTCCTAATCAATGGTGCTACCTTGATAAAATTGGGTCGAGCACCGCAAAAAATGCAAATATTCATCCTTAAAAAATTATTTGCTACAAAGTTAGAATTATTTTTCTATTATCCCAAGTGTTAGCTGCGGATTATTCGTCTTTGCTCAATGCTGCTACAATGGGGAGCAGTTCGGCGAAGTCGTCTATCACATAGTCGGCATTGGAAAGCTGTTCTCTGGTGCCATTGCCATAGGTAACGCCACATGTAAGGGTGCCGGCATTGCGTCCCATGTCCACATCGTAGGTCATATCTCCTACGACAAGGGCATCGGTAGGCGCACAATCAAGCTGCTCAAGCACTTTCAGCACCATCTCGGGTGCTGGTTTGGCATGGGTGACATCGTTAGCGGCAACCACACAGGATACGCATGCCTCGATATCTAGCTGCTTGAGATAGCCAAGCAATGAGGAACGATTCCTACTGCTAGCCACGGCAATGAGGTAGCCATCGCGATGCAACTGACGGATGGTATCTATCACGTGGGGGAAGGGCTGTACCACAATATACTGCTTATTGGTCTCAAAGAGGTCACGATAGGTTTCGGCACAACGCTCACTCTCTGCCTCACTGAGCGAACATAGCACCCTAAAGGCTTCCGCAAGAGGCAGTCCGATGGTCTTGGCACAGTCGTCCTTCGGTTGGATAGGGAGGTTGAGCGTCTGCATTGTCTGTTGGAGGGTCTTGACGATGAGCGCTTGGGTGTCGCCAATCGTTCCGTCGAAATCTAATATTATCGTTTTCATTATTCTGTGGTTTGTTCTATTTCATTATTGCTCAAAGCACTTGCAAATATACAAATCTTTTGGGAGATAAGGCTTAAAACTATCTATTCAGCAAGTAGGATGAAGGCTTTTTATCGTAATATGTGTACCTTTGCACCACTACTATAATAACTAAAGCATATGAATAATCAATCTTCCACCCAAGAAAAGACGGAACTAGAGAAGATGAGAAGTGGCCAAATGTACTACTTCTCTGACCCTGCTATCCTACCAATGTTTGAACATGCCAAGAGGATATGTGCCAAACTGCGTACCAGAAGTGTGTATGACGAGGATTATAGGGAGCTGATCGAGGAGCTGATACCGGGTTTGCCTCAAAGCACTGAGGTTACACCGCCATTCCACTGCGATATGGGATCGGAGATACGAATAGGCGAAAACACGTTTATCAACTATAATTGCGTAATGCTAGACGCGGGCGGCATCACCATCGGGAAAAACTGCTTAGTGGGCCCCAACTGCTCTTTCTATACGCCTCAGCACCCAATGGATTATATCGAAAGGCGCGAACCAAAGGAGACACCACACCCTATCCACATAGGAGACGACTGCTGGCTAGGTGGTAACGTGACGGTGCTGCCTGGCGTAACGATTGGCGATAGGTGCATCATTGCGGCTGGCAGCGTGGTGCTGCACGACATCCCTGACGACTGTATGGCGGCGGGAAGTCCGGCGGTGGTAAAGAAACACCTGAAATAAAAATGCCGATATATGGACCAAATGATCTATATATCAGCATCAGTATAGGCGTGGCACAATCGTTCCACGCCTTGTTAGATATCCCATAGAGACGATAGCTCAGAGATGAGAACCGCCTATGGGGTGGCAAGAGTTACGAGTTCTTGAAGATTTCCTTTATTCCTCCGATGGAGCCCATAAGGTTAGTGGCTTCATAAGGAAGGTAAACGATCTTCTGGTTATTGCTCTTAGCAAGGTCGTCAAGCATCTGGATATACTTCTGCGCAATGAGATAAGAGGCAGGATTGGTGCTCTTGCCCACGGCTTCGGTGATACGTTCCACTGCAATAGCTTCAGCTTCTGCCTTACGAATGCGGGCTTGCGCCTGTCCTTCCGCAATGAGAATGGCTTGCTGTTTGTCTGCTTCGGCACGATTGATACGAGAGGTCTTCTCACCTTCCGACTGCAGAATGGCGGCTTGCTTCTCACCTTCACTGGTCAGAATGGTGGCACGCTTGTTACGCTCAGCCTGCATCTGCTTCTCCATTGCCTGAAGTACGCTCTCGGGAGGAGTGATGTCTTGCAGCTCAACACGGTTGACCTTCACACCCCATTTGTTGGTGGCGTCATCTAGGACTGAACGCAGTTTGGTATTGATCGTATCGCGTGAGGTCAGCGTCTGATCCAGTTCCATCTCACCAATGATGTTACGCAAGGTGGTCTGGGTGAGTTTCTCGATGGCGTTGGGAAGGTTATTGATCTCGTAGACCGACTTATAAGGATCTACAATCTGGAAGTAAAGCAATGCGTTGATTTGCATTTGGATGTTGTCCTTGGTAATCACGTTCTGACGATCAAAGTCGTACACCTGTTCACGCAGGTCAATGGTGTTGGTGTAGACGTATCTCTTCGACTTGACTGCGACAATCTCTTTGGCATGATCCACAAAGGGGATGATCACGTTGACACCTGCTGTCAGAGTGGCATGGTAACGTCCTAGGCGCTCAATGATGCGCGTCTCGCTCTGTGAAATAATCACAACGGCTTTCTTGGCAAAGATAATCACCAGTAACAAAATGGCGATTATGACATAAATTTCTATTCCCATAATCTATCGGTTTTAGTTATAATAGTAGGTTTTAGGGCGTGCGCTAATGATTGCACGCAGGATGATTCTCTGATATTAAAGTACTGGCTCTACGGTTATGATGACCGAATCGATTCCTATAATCTTCACATTGGCATCAATGGGGAGCGCTTGATTATCAGCGGTTTGAGCTTTCCAACTGTCGCCATCTATCTTCACACGTCCGTATCCGTTAGCTTCGATAGCCTCGGTGACGCGCCCCACTCTACCTATCAAGGCGTCGGTGTTGCTCACGCGGTGTTCTTTGGTCTGATAGAAATAGCGCAACGCCGTGGGTCGCACAAAGAATATGCTCAGCAACGTGACCACTGCAAAGAGGACAATCTGCCAAACCAAACTGTCGCAGCATGCGCTAAACAACGTAGCAACGAGTCCGCCGATGGCAAAACACATGATGAAGAAGTCGCCATTGGTCAGTTCTAGAATCAAGCAAATAAAGGTTACCAAGAGCCATAGAAGCCAAAGGTTTTGTGCAAAAAAGTCAATCATGGTCATTAGTATTTAATATTTCAGTTGTAAAATTAAGCTTTTTCATTGAGTCTTACAAGCAAACGAGCTATTAATCTTATTTCTTTTTGCTTGCAGAAGGGGCGCGGTAGTATTTCCGTACCTTAGGTAGCCACTTCTTGATGTTGGCAATGCGGGTAGCGTCAGAGGGGTGATCGCGTAGCCATTCGAAACGTGTGGAGCTATTGGGGTTCTGCGACATGCGCTGCCAAAACGCCACCGCGCTATCAGGATTGTACCCCGCCATAGCTGCAAAGACCAGTCCCATGTAGTCGGCTTCGCTCTCGTCTGCACGACTATACTTGAGATTCATCAACGAAAAGCCTGTATTGGCGGCTAGGGAAGCCAAATCGCCCATACCGGCACCCATGGTATAATTGACAACAGCGCCTAACACGGTGGACGCCACCTGCTGATGCTCTTGCTTGGAGATCTGTTCGGCACTGTGTTTGGCCACAGCATGGGCTATCTCGTGGCCTAAAACGATGGCCAATGCGGTCTCGTTGCGTGTGTAAGGGAGCAATCCTTCGTACACCACAATCTTACCGCCGGGCATGCAAAAGGCGTTAACCTCCTTGCTGCGGACAAGGTTAAACTCCCAATGGAAGTTTTTCACATCGGCAGCATAGCCGTGGCTGTTAAGATAACGCTCCACTACGGCGGAGAGCTTGCGGCCCACGCGCTTGACCATTTGGGTGTTTTGAGCATTGGTGGAGCGGGTAGCCTTCTGCATAAACTCCTGATACTGCGCATTGCTTAGGGCTAATAGCTCTTCATCGGACACACTGATGCGACGTTCTCTGCCCGTGATGGGCACCTTGGTCACAGGTCCAAGCACAGCGGTCGAGGCTCGATCTTTCATCTTGCGAGCCTTATCGATATACTTACTAAAGCGTTGCGCTTGCACCGGCATCTGTGGGGCGCCTACTAGCAGAAACGCCAATGATAGGAAAAAGAGCTTGAATGGATTCATCATCGATCTTTAGGTTTGGTGTTTATAGGGGCAAATCGTCCTTTGTCTCCAATATCTTGACTTGCCTTAATGTCTCCTTTCTGCAAAGATACATATTCTTCCGATAAGGCGCAAAAGGATTGGGCTTTTTCTATCCTCAAACCCGCCTAATACCCAAAGAATTGATAAAAAATGATGACGAATGAAAAATGGAAAAGAATGGAAACCTAAAAGACGAAGCAATATGTATACCTTTGTGATTATACAACAAACTATTCACCTTATATTAATAGAATTATGAAGATCAAAAACTTATTTATTATTAGTTGTGCCATCATGTTGGCACTGCCTCTATCGGCACAAACGAGAAAAGGAACAAGAACGAGAACAACGACAACTACCGCGAAGAAGCCTACCCAACAAGCCACGATTAGCAAACCGCAGTTGGTGGATTTAGGGTTGCCAAGCGGTACGAAATGGGCTGATAGAAACATTGACGCTAGGAGTACAACCTCTGTCGGAGGATATTATGCCTATGGTGAGACTACCACTAAGAAGCTTTACTCTGAAGACAATTACACTTTCGATGCCGACTTAGATGATATCGCCGGCACAGAATATGACGTTGCTACTAAGAAATACGGCAAAGGATGGAGTATTCCTACAATGGAACAATGGCAAGAACTATTCGACAACAGTACACGCAAGCTAGTAACAATCAACAACCAAACCGTACTCAAGCTCACTGGACCTAACGGCAAATTCATATACTTGTCTATTCCTGCCTCCAACGCCTTAGTTAAAATAGCAATGCAGAACAGAGACTTGTCTGCAGAATCATCCAAAGCGATGTACGAAAGCGCTCCGATTATCGCACAATTCGGTTATGCCATGAAAATGTTAAAAGCTAATGGTGGTACTGGAAAGGTGGGTTTTGCAGTGTATAGAACTGCCGAAAAAGGGATTGTATATATCAGCGGCTATAGTGCTCAGATTAATGGTGAGTCGAACAGCGAATCTCGTTTAGAAAAGGAAACCAGTGATGTAGGCGGTTTCATGGGCCTCCCTATACATCCGGTATTCAACGATACCGTTGCTGATGACGCAGAAGATACTGACGAATAACCTAAGGTATATTAATAATAGATGGGGTGTAAAAAGGTAATCAATCAAGATGGGCCACTGCAAAGATAGCCCTGATGAACCTTATAAACGCCCCAAAAGAACACAAACGAGAAATGGAAAAGAACGGAAAACGCTTGTTTGTGAGATGATTAGTATCTTTGCAGAAGAGCAATGACATCCATATTCATTAGTAGTTGCATCCATTATAATCGGTAATAACATCTATTTTAATCAGTAATAACATCCATAATAATCAGAAAGGAAGACTGAATCATGAAAACAAACAGAATCATATTACTTGCCTTACTAGCTACATTGGCATGCACGCCATCATTTGGTCAGGCTAGAAAGGGGAAAGGTAAGACCGGCACAACGGTAAGTGCGAAGCCCAGCAGTAAGATTATCAGCAACTTCAATCAGTTTTTTGCGGGCTATTACTTCTTCAATTACGAGCTTGCAAACAGTGAATGGGATTGGGTTTTCACCCCTGCTGATGCTAACGGGGCAGGAAAGATTATCATATACGTACCCGATATGGACAAATTCGAAACGGAAAAGTATAAGATAACCGCTACTGGAACAATGTATGTAATCGTTGGCGGGAAACGCAGTAAGGTCAATTTCAATGTTCAACCCACAGGAATGATCATTGATAACATTGTGTTCCAGCGCGAATACCAGCCCGACAAATATGAAGAAATCATGAGTCTAATAGAAGACTAAACTACTTAAGATAGCTGTTAGCGGACAATCCATGGTAAGACTACACCTGGATTGTCTGTTTTTTTGTATCCTTTCGTTAGGCCGAACAAGACCTTGGTAGCGCCATCGTTATAGAAATGGATGTGATTACCAATTATTATGGTATGTGATGATATGCTTAAGGTGGGTTCACACGACGTCTATGATTGCCGAATCAGTTCCACTAAGACACCTGACGTCTTACCTGCCACATAGCGTAAGGGGCCCTGTCCCTTGTGGAAAAGGTTGTCAAGGTAAGCTGGTTCGTTGTTGATGAAGAGATGGCAAACGAACGTATCGCCCACACTGAGTTTGGTATTGAGTGCTTCTTCGATGACGAATCGGCCTTCACCGAGATGCTTCAACAGGCACATACGGTCAGGTTGCCAACTCATCCGCAACCAATCACCTATATTAAGAAGCCCCGACTCCACCTTCTTACCAAGGCATAACCCGCTCTGCGGTTCTTCGTTGTTGGCGTTTTGACAAAAGTCTGCGTAGTCGCGGTAAAGCAGAAAGCGAGCAAGAACATCCAACGTGAACTGGCTCGGAGTGACCCCCTCGTTACTATACCCCCACAGACGACGCAACGTGGTGGACGAGATGCTTTCTCCCAATCGGTTGTTGATCTGTTCATGGAGATACTCAAAGTCGCCCTTAGTGACGAGTTTGCGGTTCAGTGTCTTCTCGATTCGTGCTATTAGAGTATGCGTCATACGTATTCTTTTATGTTTTTAAAACGTTTCCATTCAGAGTTGCGGTATGCTTTAAGGCTTCCTTTGGGTACATATAGAGTCACTTTGTTGAAATGGTAAGCCTCGAACACCTTGGTTATATCCGTTTTCCAGATCTCGCTACCGATGGCATAAGGCTTTGCCGAACGCATATATAGCTTGCTGAGATGGTCACATCCTCTGAACGCATCTTTCATTATATGCATCTGATTGTTTGGTAAGACCAAGGTCTGAAGGTTGTAACAGTTGCTGAATGCATCGAATGTGACTTCCGTAATCTTATATTTCACACGATCATAAGATATCACTGCAGGTATCTCGACATACGAATCAGCATCTTTTATGCATCTTATCGTCACTTCATCACTGCCCCATGACTCGTATTTAAAGTTGCCAATGACGAAATCGGCCGTCACATGTATATCTATTTGGTTCTCTTTATAGTCGTAATATTTGTACGCACCAACACCAAGAAGCAACATAAGCACCAACAAAAAGCTGACTGTATAAGGTCGACGATGCACGTTGCGGAGGGTCTTACGTAGAGTGGCAACATCGTTATAACGCTTCTCGATAGGTTCGTGACAGCGGTTTATCACCTTGCGATACCACCATCCAAGGTGCATAAGCGCCATGATGCTTCCTATGCTGTAGATGTCATTGCGACTATCGGGCCTACTTCCGTTCGACTGCTCAGGCGCAATGAACCCCTCTGTGCCTGCTGGCTGCTTGAACACGGCATAGCTATCGGTGTCAGCCAGACCAAAATCGATGAGCTTCACGTTCTGCCCATTGTTGGTAATCATTACGTTCTCAGGTTTCAGATCGCGATGTACCACTTGCTTCTTGTGAACATATTCCACTGCGTCCAAGAGCTGAGCAAGGATGCGACGCTTCTCTTTTGCGGTGTGTCTGCCCCCAAGCCACTGCTTCAGCGTCACCCCATCAATCCACTCCATGACGATACATTCACCATAACCATCGACCTGCTCCATCGAACTAACGGCCACTATGTCATGGTGTTTCAATTGAGATAGAAGATTATATTCCTTTCGTAAGAGTTCTTGATAGACTAAATCGTTCCTATATTCAGGCTTCAGTCCCTTGAGTATCCACCACTGTCCGTTGCGCTTAGCACGTACCAAGAGCGAGAAAGCCTTTGTGGAAATCTCTTCAGCTTCGCTAAATTGACTGGACACATGGCATTCTTCGGGTGGCAGAAATTCAGATGCAAGGCTATCGTCTACCCCCCCCGATGTATATCCAGAGTATTTTCTTTCATCCATTCCTTTTGGTTTATGTTACGAAAACAACGGTACGTTACACCTATTCGAGTTTCAAAGTTAAACATAAAAGCCGAAACTAACAAATAATTTCGGCTTATACAATACTTTTTTGTAATTATCTTTTCTTCTTGGTGGTTGTTGTTTTCTTGGTCGTCGTAGTTTTCTTCTTAGTGGTCGACGCCTTTTTGGTAGTGGTAGTAGCCTTTGTTGTGGTAGCTGGCTTAGTGGCTTCATAATACTTCTGAGCCTCGGGCATCCACTTCTGGATATTGGCTATGCGCTTCTCATCAGAGGGATGGTCGCTCAACCACTCTGAGGTGCTACTGCTGCTGGTGCTCTGTGCCATACGTTGCCAGAACGAAACGGCATACGAAGGGTCATATCCTGCCATGGCAGCGAAGATCAGTCCCATGTAGTCGGCTTCGCTTTCATCGGTACGACTGTACTTGAGGTTCATCAGCGAGAAGCCTGTGCTTGCCACCTTAGATGCCACATCACCCACGCCACTGCCAACGGTAGAGTTGAGTACGGTGCCTAGCACGCTGGTAGCCACACTCTGATTTTGTTGCTTGGTGAGCTGTTCAGCACTATGTTTTGCCACTGCGTGTGCTATCTCATGACCAAGAACCACAGCCAGCGAAGCCTCGTTCTGTGTGTAAGGTAGCAATCCCTCGTACACCACAATCTTGCCGCCAGGCATGCAGAAGGCATTAGCTTCGTTGCTCTGTACAAGGTTGAACTCCCAATTATAGTTTTTCACATCGTCAGCATAGCCGTTGTTCTTGAGATAATTCTCCACCGCGGTAGCCAGTTTGCGTCCCACACGCTCCACCATCTGGGTGTTCTTGGTGTTGGTAGACTTGGTTGCCTTCTGCATATACTCTTGGTATTGCTGCGTGCTCAAGCTCAAAATCTGTTCGTCTGACACACTGATGCGATGACTGCGCCCTGTCAATGGCACTGTTGATGTACTGCCGCAAGCTGCCAACATCATAAGGAATGCTGCCACTGCGATATACTTAATCTTCTTCATTGTTATGATAATATTATAAGTTCTCTTGCCTATTGTTTGACGATGAAACGTCCGATATTCTCCTTTTGGTTGCAAAAATAACAATTATTTACGTAAGAAAGTAATGTCATGGCGGATTTTTCGTTCTCCGTCCTAGCTTCGTTATTATGAAAAGTGTGTACCTTTGCAGTCTAGATTGGGTACAAATCGTATTCAGCCGATAACATTTTTAGATTACACCTTTTATGTCTAGTCATTCCAAGAATGAGATTGATATGCTTCATGGCCCCTTGTTCATGAAGATTATCCTGTTCACCCTACCCCTTGCTGCAAGCAGTATGCTGCAACAACTGTTCAATTCTGTCGATGTTGCCGTGGTGGGTCACTTTGCCAGTAGTCAGGCTTTGGCTGCCGTAGGAAGCAACTCGCCCGTCATCAGCTTGCTCATCAACCTCTTCATGGGGGTGTCCATGGGTGCCAATGTCATCATCTCTAACCATATCGGGCAGAACGATCACCGGAGCATCAAGGCTGCCATCAACACCGTGGGCGCCGTGGCGGTGATCAGCGGCCTATTCCTGATGGTGCTAGGTGTGTGCGTAGCGCGACCCATCCTCACGGCGATGGACACACCAGCTGATGTGTTAGACCTTGCCGTGACCTATCTACGGATCTACTTCCTAGGCGTTCCGTTCTTCATGATCTTCGATTTTGGCGCTGCCATCCTGCGTAGCATGGGTGACACCCGACGTCCTTTATATATATTAATGGTAGCGGGCGTGGTCAACACTGTGCTCAATCTGCTCTTTGTCATCGTGTTCCACCTAGGCGTGGCGGGCGTTGCCATTGCCACAGCCATCGCCAACGGGGTGAGTGCACTGCTGATTGTGATGCTACTCAAGCGTGAAGCCGAACCATATACCTTACATATCAAGGAGCTACACATCGTGCCCAACGAGCTGAGCCGTATGCTCAAGATCGGTGTTCCAGCCGGACTGCAAGGCATGGTGTTCTCCGGATCCAACGTGATTCTGCAGACTGCGATCAATGGTTATGGCTTTGCGGCGATTGCGGGTTCGGCTGCCGCACTCAACTATGAGTTTTACAGCTACTTCTTCATTGCCGCATTCAATGGCGCCGCCATCAGTTTTATCGGGCAAAACTATGGTGCTGGTAATAACGACAGGGTCAATAGGGTGTTCTGGATCTGTATGATTATGGCGCTTGTGAGCTGTGCCACGTCCAACTTTCTCTTTGTTTGGCAAGACGATTTCTTCTTAGGCTTGTTCTCATCGGATAGCGCCGTGATAGAGTTTGGCAAACAACGAATGCACACCGCGCTTGCTCTGCAGTGGATAGCGGTGTCATATGAGGTGGCAGGATCAGCGATGCGCGGCATGGGTAAATCGGTCCGACCAATGCTCATCACCATCCTGGGTACCTGTCTGCTCCGCATTGCGTGGGTATATGGTGTATGTCCCCACTTCCCCGGCTTCCGTACCATCATCATGGTCTACCCCATCTCATGGACGGTGACGGGCATCTTGATGGCTGTGGCTTATGTTCTGCACTGGAAGAAGGTGACGCACTGATGCCCATAACCTGAAGAACGATCAACGCCCTACCCCTCTCTTCATCATCTTACTTGTATCAATGCCGACCCCCTTTGGGCACCATCTACCTGTACGGCTAGCAGTCCGTGAGCCTGTGCGGGTAGCGCCAAGTGATAGGTACTACTACCGGCTGACAGCGTTTGGCGCAGCAACAGATGGCCTTGCGTGGTATAAAGGCTGACGATAAAGGCTTGCTGAGCAGGCTGATCTAGCGTGACCTGTACCTGTCTGCCCACGGCCGTGATCTGCGCATGGCGCAATGGCGTGGTGGAAAGACCTTGAATCTGATCTATACCTAATATATATAGCAAGCCGCGATAGACATCTATCTCACCATAACCATAAAGATTATTGGGGTAAGTGAGCGTGGGATCCACCTGGCGAGAGGTATGTGCCAACACGTCAAGCACGTCCGCAGGGGTGAGCGAGGGGTTGGCTTGAAGCCAAAGAGCCACCGCACCCGTCACTACCGGTGCTGCCATCGACGTTCCGGCATCGCTGGTCCAGGCATAGGTGCGTCCTTCAAAACTGAATCGGCTGATATCGCTGGTCTGCTTGTTGTCTAGATAGCTGGGGTGGTCTATGTAATATGAGCTGTAAGCTGACACCACGTTGGTTCCCGGAGCCACTACGTCGGGCTTGGTACGTCCATCATGCGTAGGTCCTACGGACGAATAACCTGCCCGCGTGCCATGTAAGCCTTGGTCGAAAACGTATTGGTTGCCATAATAATTGGTGAAATGGGTGCGATAGCTATTTGCTCCCACACAGATGACGCAGGGCGCCGAACCGGGCGAATGGATGCTATGGGTATGCTCACCAGCCGTCAGCGTGGTGTCAAGGTCGTCATGGTAGGTCCAAAGGCCATCATAATAGAACGACACATCGGCCGTAGTGCCCACCACATCCGTAGCTATCGGGAAGGAGACACCTAGCTGGCTATCCTGACTAAGGGTCACATCGTAGCACGTCTCGGCGCTATCGTATGACGAGGGGTAAGCCTGAATGTTCACGCGCAGCGGTTGGCCATCACAGAAGAGGGTGTCCACGAGGAGCGAATCAGCGCTGCTACATACGCGCACCGTGGGAAAAGCATGCGTAGAGGGAGCAGTGCGGTCCTCATAGGTGTTGATATGAATGGTGAAAGGATCGGCGCTCTTGAGCGTGAACGTCCCGATGCGTCCCGACCCGAGCAGGAACAGTCCGGCATGTGACTGTCCCACGGGCTTACGAAAGTAAGTGAGATTGTTGCCCGAGTTGCCCGCCGATGCCACCAGAATGTGCCCTGGACCGGTGAGCGAGTCGAGTATCTCATAGAACAGTTGGTCATCGCCATGGAAATCCTGCGATGAACCCTCGCTGAAATTGATCACACAAGGGCGCCCCACCCTATCTGCATAGTCGAAGATATACTTAAATCCCAATGCATCCGTAGCATAGGTGTACTTGTAATAGAGGGCTGTATCAATCAGTGCGGCATCGTTGCTCGTGGCATTGCACACCAAACAGAGGTCAGCAGCGGGTGCCATTCCCATATAAGAGGTGTCATATCCGCTGCCAGCGGCAATACCTGCGGTGTGCGTACCGTGCGTCTGGGTGTCGCCGTCATAAGGACGACCAAGGGCTAGCAGGTCGGTCTGACCTTGATAGTCGCGTCCTACATAGAGATTAGACCCGATGGTGTCAGGTGAGAGCTGGTCCCAAAGCGCCTTGATGCGATACTGTGAGAGGTCACGACTATAGAACGTGGGGTGAGTAAGGTCAAAACCGATGTCCTGCACACCCACCACCACACCTTCGCCATCGAAGGGATGTGGCAACGCTCTGCCCTCATACACTGGCAGTGCGTCCACCACCATGCGTGTGGTGTCCATCTGCACCGAGCAGCTCTGACCGCTCTCGATACGTAGGATGGCTGGATCAAGCGACAGCGCGTCAAGCTGCGAGAGGGGGATGCTCACGATATGCACCATCCCAAAACGGGCAAGGCTACGCACACCATACCGCTCTAGGACCGACGCATCGTCACCGCTAAGCCTCAGAAAGGCCGTCAGCCATCGCTCCTCGGTCTTTCCCTGCACCTTGCGTGGTGCTTGGTGGCGTGCAGCGATGGAGGCTTGACGCACAAAGGGGTTCATCTTGACATAGCTAGCACGTTGAGCTTGGGCAGCTGTGACGGCAAACCATAGGAGCAACAAGGTGGGGATAAAGCTTTGGATCGATCGTTTCATAAGCGAGATATGGTGTTTTGGGAGGATTAATACATCCAGATTTGGCTACAAAGATAATGTTTTTGTGGGAGAACATACCAAAAAGAACGGGAACAATCTTCGTCTGACTGTTCCCGTTCTTCTATTTATGACCCACCTACGATGTGTAGAGGGCAGTGTTGGCTTTACTTTTCGAGACCGCGATTCTTAAGTGTGAGGTTGAGGAACTTAAGGTATGTGCGATACTGACGATTGTTAAGAATGGTACGCATATATGAAACGTTCTTCTTAACGGCCTTCTTTACCATCTCGTCACGGTCTGCCTCGTTAGCATAAGAAGCGTTCTGGAGCTCTGCAGAGAAGTTGTGGTTAACAATCTCTACCATGTCATACTGATCTGAGTTGAGTTCCAATGCACGGCTCAAAGAGTACATGCTCACGTTCATCTTGTAAGCGTTAGTGTTTGCAGCGTTCTTTGTGTTCTCGCCAGCGGCAAATGTCATCGTCATGCTCATCACAGCAACCAATGTCAATACAATCTTTTTCATGTTGTTACCCTTTCATTTTTTTGGTTTGACATAAGGGCTTTCAGTGTCTGCCCTTTTTCTTTTGTTATCCTTAATTCGATTGCAAAGTTACGCCATTTCGCATTACCTGCAATACATTGTGTCAGTTTCTGCGCATTATTTGCTTCTTTTTTGACACACGTCAAGCAATTTGATTTATATCAGTGGAGCTGCAGAGGCTTTTCACCTAATTATATATAACATCTGCAATAATCTGTTATCAGAATGCAATATTTGTAACACGTTTGTCACAATAAGCCTATTCTTACTTTACAAACGTTACCGACAACGGAGCAGCAGAAAAGCCCCAATCTCCTTAAACATCTTCTCTTGCTTTGCAGCGCAAATCGTAATGAGCACGAATACTCTTCCTTTCCTTACATGAACCTTTATGAAACCACTATTCACAAGAGGCCCGACTCACCTCCGAACGAGTCGTTTCAGCATCCCTGGCGGCTCGTTCTATGATACGATAAGGGTGCTTTGAGATGGAAAAACAAATTGATTTTCGAAGAAAAATAAATTAAATTCTTCTGAAAAATAAATTGTTTTTCATCGTCAAACCTTTGCTGACAGAAGATAAGAACGTCTCTCACAGCATTCTAAAGGATACCGAATGGCTATCGATAGGTGCGCCTATGCCCCCTGCCCCTACCTATCTATCACCGCACAAAAAGGGTGGCACGGAAGATGGGAATGCGCTTTTGGAGGGAAAAAGTTCGTCCATGTCAAGCTTTTTTCGTAAGTTTGCATCTTCATAAAACGTGTTAGAAACATTCAATAATCATTTAGAAACATTCAATAACTAGCAATTCAGATATGGAACACCAAC